>JAEZSD010000059.1 GCA_023422095.1 Bacillota bacterium | reverse complement strand
TATGAAGCAATTGATAAATATTCAGCCATTCGAGCGCTAAAAGCAATAGAGAGAAGCGAAATAGTCCTTCTTGTTGTTGATGGGCATCAGGGAATAATTGATCAAGATAAGCATGTTATCGAATATGCCACAGAGCTACATAAAGCCATTATTATAGTTGTAAATAAGTGGGATATTGTCGATAAAGAAACTAATACCATGAGTGAGTTTACAAAAATGATTCGTAATGAATACAAATTCCTTGATTATGCGCCAATTTGTTTCGTTTCTGCTCTTAAGAAGCAAAGAATTGAAACCATTTATAAGGCCTTAGATTTAGTACATACAGCTTATTACACTAGGGTTAAAACGAGTGTATTAAATGATGTCATTCAGGATGCTCAATTGATGAATCAAACTCCTAATTTTAATGGAGGTAGATTAAAAATCTATTACGCTTCCCAAGTCTCAGCTGCTCCGCCTACCTTTGTCCTATTCGTAAATAATACAAACTTCATGCATTTCAGTTATCAAAGATATATTGAGAATCGTTTACGTGATACTTTTTCATTTGAAGGAACCCCAATTAACATTTTGTTAAGAAATAAAAAGTAAGTCTTTGAGCGTACTTTTTGTTTATTTTTACTTAATTGTGTTAAAATAAAGACCTACAGGAGAAAATTTATATGAAGAAACTCAACAAACGCGACCTAGTTGAAATCGTTGCCGAAAAAGCACATCTATCAAAAAAAGATGCTCAAGCGGCAATTGACATTTCTTTCAAACTGGTAGAAAAAGCCGTACTTAAAGGTGAAGAGGTGAATATCTCAAACTTCGGTGTTTTTTCCCCGAAAACCCGTAAAAGTAGAGAAGGTACACACCCTAAAAAACACAGTAGAATTGTGATTGCAGAATCCAAAACCGTTGTGTTCCGACCCTCGAAGAGTTTAAAAGCAAAACTTAACAAATAAGATAACTTTTTTCGAAAGAATGAGACAACTCGTTGTCTCTTTTTTTCTGTCTTCTTATAATGAGTGTATGAACAACCAACTCTCTTCCTTTCAAAAACTACATGAAGTTTTCGCACATCATGGTTTTTCCCTCTATGTTGTGGGAGGAACAGTGAGAGACTTTTTGCTCTCCTTGCCCCTTTCTGACTTAGATGTTGTCACTGACGCAACCCCGGAAGAAATGAAAACATTCCTTGGATCCTACGACTGCGATTATACTTTTGCAAAATTCGGGTCGGTAAAACTCAATTTTGAAGGTTATTTATTTGATTTGACAACCCTTCGGAAAGAAAAGAAATATTTGGATGCTCGACATCCTGCAAAAATCATCTTTGTAAAGTCACTAAAAGAGGATTTTAAAAGAAGAGATTTTACAATTAACGCTATGTACATGGATGAACATTTTCATGTATTTGATTATTGCAATGGTATGAAAGATATTAGCTCAGGAATCATTAAAACAATTGGAAGACCATGTTCACGCATTAAAGAAGACCCCCTTAGAATTATACGAGCCTTGCGCTTTGCTATTGACTTTGACTTTACGATAGAAAAGCATTTAAATCGTGCCATCAAACGTCATATCAAACTGCTCTCCAAGATTAATCAAAGCAAGATTAAACAAGATTTACTCAAAATCAAAAGTGATAATAAGGAGCGAATTGAGATAATTTTTAAGGAATATGATATTTATCATCTGTTGGATATGATAAAGTAAATGCACAAAAAGAAATATGGTATCTGAAGCTATTGATTTCCGTTTCCTCCTTATGGAGAACTATAAAAAATTAAAAATCAACGAGAAAGAGTTGGTGACTCTTTTTATGATTGATCATTTTATTAGTTTAGGAAATCCATTTGTCACCGCAGATCTACTATCTTTAAAAATGTCTCTTGATGTTAAAGAAATTGATAAAACTCTCGTATCTTTATTAACTAGAGGATTTATTGAATATATCGCGCAAGGGAAAAAGACCATTACCACTCTCAACCCATTAAAGTCTAAATTATATCGTGAATTCCAAATCTCTTTAACAAAAGAAGATGAGGTAAAAGCCTCGAAAGAAGTGGAAACAGAACTCAATAATATTTTCCAGGAGTTTAGCAAAATGCTAGGTCGCTCTTTAGCTCCTGTTGAAATATCAAAAATTCGCGAATGGGTTTCCTATGGTTATTCTGATGAACTAATTATTAATGCGCTTAAGGAAGCTTTAAGCAAAGGCAAAAAATCACTTCGTTCAGTTGATAAAATACTCCTCATTTGGTCTTCCCGAGATGATCGTGAAAACGAAGGCGTTTCTTTGAAAAGCGAAGAATGGAATAAGTCTCTCGAAGAGACAATTCGGATTGCCAAGACCCCTTGGATAGATAAAAACGATGACTAAGAACCAATATCTTCTTTTAGAAGACTATCTTGATAGTCTTTTTCCTAATGCTGGATGTGAACTTATTCACGATAAAGATTATGAATTTGTTATTGAAGTAATGTTGTCTGCTCAGTCCACTGACATCGCGGTTAATCTTGTCTCAGCTAAGTTATTCAAAAAATACCCCACTCTAATATCTTTGGCTCAAGCTGATATTTCTGAAGTTGAAAAAATTCTCCATCCACTTGGACTTTTCAAAAATAAAGCTAAAAATGTTGTCGGGATTGCTAAAAAACTTGTCGAGGACTTCAATGGAGAGATACCGTCAGACAAAGAACTGCTACAAGAATTGCCAGGCGTAGGAAACAAAACCGCTGGAGTAATACGAGCTGAGGTCTTTCACATTCCTGATTTACCTGTCGATACCCATATCTTGAGAATATGTCGGCGCCTCGGAATATCGAAAGTTACAGACACTCCTCTTGCTGTAGAAAAGAAATTGAAAAAAGTAATAGATCAATCTCGATGGATATTAACTCACCATCAACTCATTCATTTTGGCCGTTATTTTTGCACAGCAAGAAAACCAAATTGTGAAAACTGCAAACTAAACGCCTTTTGCACAATGAAGTAGACAAAAATTATTTTGTAAAATACTTGCCTTCAATAGCGGGAAGATAGTCTAAACGAGGATTGAATCCTCTTTTAATTAATAATCCATTTTGGCAAACAGTGGTGAAGGGAATTGACTTTCTCTCTTCCTTTTCATAAAAGCTAATCACGTAAGAAGCATCCAACAAGAATACTTGATCATGATAAGCGAATTCGATAATAAAAAACGCAATTCCACCGAATTTTAAGACATTTTTTAAATGTTCTATTTGATGAGGTGTGATGTTGGAAAGAGGAAAGCTACTCTTGTTTTTAGTGCTCTTTGCTTCAAAATCAATGTATCTTCCTTTATAAACCCCGTTATAGTCGGTGGTTGATTGTTTTTCGAAAAAGGCATCAACTATTTTCGCTCTTTTAGAATAATCTACTTTTGTGACACGAATCGGAGTGGGTCGCTTGGTTATCAGCAACATACCATTTCTTAAATAATGCTCATTTGATAGGTTAATATCTTCTTCGAGACTCATACCCCGATTGGCTGAAGAATATGAAATATCTTGAGCGCTTTTTTTCTTCGCTTTCGGATTGCAAATATATTTCTCTCCATTAGGGTATTTGATCATCATGCTAAATATCTTCTTATTTCTTCATCATAGTTTTCAATAGTGATTGCTTCACCATTATTTAATTTCTTTAACAACTCATTAACTGGTGCTGGTAAATGACCATATAGAGGAAGAGCTTTTTTGTATTGTTCAACAACAAGAGGAATGTTTCTAAGGAAAGCATCATATAGATTCGCTAAATTGATAGCATCGATTGCTGGGTCGTGGGCGTCCCCCGCTAATGGGAGATTGAATAATTCGCAACAATGTACCAGGCTAAAAGGATTTCCGTTTTCATCACGTAAAAATTCATTGACGAATGTTGCGTAGTCAATATAGTTCTTTTGTATCTGGCTGCATATTTCTTTGGGATAATCCAAACTATGAGAAATCGATTGGCTTAAGATTCTCATATCGTGGTTTCCGAAGGTGATAAATGAGCTCTTTTTGAAAGATAATCCGGCATATTTCTTCAATTCTTCCATAGCTTTAGCGAACGGAACGCCTTTTTTGGCCAAAATCTCATCACTAATACTAGTTAATTCAACAACATATTTACCAACCTTGTTTTTAGCTTTTACATAAATCTTAAAAGGTGGCTTACGATTTTTAATAAGGCCTTTTTTATCTAATGTCACAGCGACTGCGCCTATGGCAATCATCTCATGACTATATTGGGTTCCTTCAAAATCCAAAAATACGATTTTTTTGTGATGTTTTAGTAATTTTTCTAATTTTTTCATTTTTTTGTAGCGATTTAGCTGTGTATCGATATATACTCTTTTTTCATTGAAAAAAGATTGAAATACCCTCTAATCTACTATATTATAAATGAAGAGGTTTACTAATGGCAATTAAACTTACTCTATGTTCTAAAGAAATTCTCGATACTGTCTTTACGGGAGCAGTCCACGGATACAATTCTCTGGAAGTTGATTCCTTTCTTGACAATGTGATTCGAGACTATCAACTTATTGAATCGAACTTCTTGGTATCACAAAAAGACATTGATTCTATGCAAAACAAGATCAATGAACTCGAAGAAAAAAACAAATTCTTAGAGATAGATAACAAGCGGTATGAAGCACGATTCGAAGGTATCAAAAACAATGACAAAAGTGTATCTGCTGATAACATAAACCTCGTTAAAAGGATTAGCGCTTTAGAAAAGTTCCTATGGAAACAAGGCTTTAATCCAAATTCCGTCAAATAAATTTCGATCCGGATAATTGCTGACTTCGGTTAGAGGAAAGTCCATGCTCGCACAGGCTGTGATGCCTGTAATGATTGTGCTAGCGGAAAAAATAACGCTAGGTACGCAGGAGTGCGTAACGGCGGTGAATCACCTAAGGGAAACTATGGTGTGAAACCTGAAAGTGCCACAGTGACGTAGCTTATTGGGAAACCATAA
>JAEZSD010000043.1 GCA_023422095.1 Bacillota bacterium | reverse complement strand
AAATCTGCCGACATAAGATTAATTTGAAGCTGCTGCGTTGATGGATATCCGGTTGTCGGATCAACTATATGATGGCGAAGAACATATCCATCATCAATGGGAATATTTATCCCTTGATAACCTCCCGATGTCGAAAAGGAGTATTGCCCACCACGTTGAATATTAAAAGCGTAGGGTGTTTCTGGTGTAGGCCCTTCAAGTTGCCACTGCCAGGGACTAGTGCTGAACGTACTTCCAAGAGTCGAAATCGAACTCGCTCCTCCATAAATAAATCCATGTTCGAGTTCGTTTTCACTTAATAGTGGGGTTAATACATCATTAGCGTATCCTTTGGCGATACCCGCTAAAGTAAGCGACAAATCGCCGCGAGGAGCGTCATTAAAGCGATTAAAGCGAACATAATAATCATCACCAACCATTTTTAATTCCAAAGTATCGTCCACTTCCTGTTGATTCATAGGAATGTAACTAGTTAAGCGATTGAGCAAATCGGACTGTTCGGAATTATAATAAGGGTCACGATTTAGGTAATCGTCACTATTTTCAATAACGTCTTCCCAAAAGTCGACAACTTCGCCGACGAAAATATTGAATTTAAAATGTGAGGCGATTGTCAATTCTAGGCCGCGTTCAAGAAGAAAATATAAATGATCCGGTATTTGTAACCACGTATCGGTATCATAGGCTTCATTAACCATATAAAGGTTATTGATGACCGGCGAAGAAACATCGTCTTCATCAAGGCGATACATGTAATGGCGATCGGCAAGTTTATGAATGAACGGGACGTTATCAACATAAATATCCCGAGCCATCTCGGCGAAAGATTCAGGATATACTTTTTGATAACGGATTTCATATGATGTATTAAAGATGTTACGAATTTCACCATTATATGTTTTGGCGAATACATCGTAACCAATGCGCTCAAGAGGAATGTTGTCGGGATCAAATTCAGTATTTTCAGGTTTAATCCAGAAAATCGATGAGACGAGTAATCCGCTTATGAGCAAAGTTGAAAGAAGAATTATCCACTCGCGTGGATCAAGTATTTTTAAAAGAAACGCATTAATGCGTGATACTTTATCTTTCATATTCTTCAAGGGATGTCGTCAAGCGAACTCGCGTCACTACTTCACGGGCGATAACGGCAATTATTAGACCGCTAATAAGACCAGTGAATAAAAGAATCGGCAAGTAATTAATGACATATTGGGTTTGATACAAAATGGCGACCATAATGATTTGTCCGACCCCATGCATAACCGCAGATGTCATCGATAAACCAAAAATCGAAAAGCGCTGAATAGAATATAAAATAATAACGAAGAGGGTCGCTAAAAACCAACCCGATAAAGCAATATAAAAATTAAAACCAAAGCCCGTAAACAATGCGACTAACACGACTCGCAAAAATCCGATGCTTACAAATTCTTTTGGCCCATAATAATATAAAACGATGAGGCCGATAGTATTGGCTAAACCTAATTTCACACCTGGGGCAATAAACGCCAAAGGAAGCAAAAATGCTTCTCCGTAATTAATTACGACTCCAATTGCTAGCAAAAGCGCTAGGCGTGTCATTTTTTGGATTGACGGATTAGTCATGATCTTTCCTCGATGATGACCATAAAATAATTGGGAGCACATATAATCGGCGTTCCTGAATGGTCAACCCATCCTTGCAAAGAACAATAATTAAGTGGCGATGTCTCTTCAGCAATCCGAACTTTTCCATTCGTAATTTCCAGGGTTATATCATCTAATAAACGCGGATAATCGTCTTTTTTATACACAAATGACTGATTGGCGTAAAGTTCATGAGTGTCGATAACATTAAACTCATAATAAACATTGACCACCAAATCCTCCGCCGGACGATTGAAAACATTTGTTATGACTAACATAAGCGAGGCAAAAATCATCAAAAAACTAAAAGCATAAATATCAAAGCGAGTCTTTTTTAACGCCAATTTATTCATACCTTATTACTCAAAGAGACCTTGGCTAGGTTCTTTATCATACTTCGACTTTTATCGTCTTTCCATCGGAATCGGGTGTGGAATTAATGTAGTCAACAATATATTGATGCGTTTCCCTTTTTGCCGGGCGACAGGCCGAAACCTTCTTTTGCTGTCCTTTAAGAAGGGCTGTAGCCATCGCCTCACATCCGGGATGACCGCACAATCCACAATTAAGTCCCGGAAGCATTTTGGTCACATTGGCGATTCGCTCATCGCTTTTTACCGCTAATTTCTTATCGGCAAAAGCAAGGGCTAAACCTAATACTCCCCCTAAGCAGATCATAATTCCAGCGGCGATTAAAATATCGGTCCAATCCATGATTACTATTCCTCCTTATCCTTATCAACATTTTGAGAAAGAGGACATGAACGAATAGTACACTGCGAACATTCGTTTATTTTTTCTTGATCGCACTTCTCGGGACGAGGAACCTTTTTATTTAATAGATAACTAAAAATAAAAAGACCGACTAGTCCAGCTAGTATGGCGATTGTTAGCAATGTTTTGATAAGTAGTTCTGGCATTTATGCTAACCCCTGAAAGCCAAAGAAAACCATGGTCATAAGCGCTGTAATGATCAAGGCGATGGCAACTCCTTTAAAAGCTTGCGGAACACGGTTCATTGATTCAACTCGTTCACGAATAATAGAAAAGAGAATTAAAACAAGAAGAAAGCCTGCCGTTACCGATAAGGAATAGACGATTGTTTCCAGTAAGGAATAATTGTTACCGATAATTTCTAGAGCAATACCTAACACTAGGCAATTTGTGGTGATTAAAGGTAAATAGATTCCTAATGATCGGTATAAGGAAGGAATAAATTTCTTTAAAAACATTTCGACAAACTGCACAAACGAGGCAATGATTAAAATAAAACTGACAAGCGATAAAAATTCTAAGCCCAGCGGTTTTAATACGCCGTGATATAAACCATATGATAATAACGAAGAGAAGAAGACAACAAACATCGTGGCTAAGCCTAGGCCAATGGCGTTATTGAGCTTCTTGGATACTCCTAAAAAGGGGCAAGTACCTAAAAAACGAACTAATACAACATTAGATACCAGCATTGCTGAAATGATTAATGCAATTATACCCATATCGCTTCTATCCTTGTTCGCCTTTGACGATTAAGGCTTCTTTCCGCCGCTTTTTTCGCGAAGAAACAATCATCGCTATGCCGTTAATACCCGCCAATAATAATCCAAGAATTAAAAATGCACCGGTATTATCAACCATCAGAGGTATTGCATAGCGAGCATCAAATATCGTCCAACTGAAGACGGTTACATTATTAAAAGGATTGACGAAAGTTAGGGCCCCCGTTCCGATAATTTCTCTAAATAAAGATAAGACGACAATTGAAAGAAGATATCCAAGAGACGTCCCCAATCCATCAATCAAAGAATCAAGAGGTTTATTTTTACTGGCGAAGACTTCGGCGCGGGCCATGATTATACAATTGACGACAATAAGCTGTAAATAGACGCCTAATGAGGTTGTTAGTTCCGGAGTAAAAGCTTTCATCAGCATTTCAACGATGGTCACTGTTGAAGCGATGATAATAATGTAAACCGGTATGCGTATTTCATTAGGTATTATTTTTCTAAGAAGCGAAATAATAAGATTGGTCAATGTTAAAACAATCGTAACTGCGAGCCCCATTCCCAACGCCGAAGAAAGGGTGCTGGAAGTAGCGAGGATTGAACACAATCCTAAGAGCAAGACAAAAGTCGAGTTATTAGTAAAGGCGCTACTAATGAAAATGTTAAGTTTTTGTTTCATTAAGAAGCATCCTCCAGTAAAGACATGTAATGACTGGCCGCCGCCCATAAAGCTGGAACGAGATTCTTTTCGGTATTCGTCACTCTTAATGAATTGTCTGTTTTATATTCGTTAAGTGCAGTTAAGAAGGCTGCTTCATCGTCAGCCCTTAATCCTTGAATGACGGAGTCTAAATCATTTAAATATATACCACCATAGGTCGGCGTTTCCTGATTGGATATATTATTATAGCCGGCAAAAACACCGCCTTTAAAGCCAACTTGGAAAACAATTGTATTATTGTTATGACCACTGACTAAGCCGTTATAGACAATACCAAACAGCGTATCATCACTTTTATTTTCATACATCACATAATCGATGATGCCTTTTGCACTTAAGTCCGCTTCAGCAACAATCGTCCCTGTTTCGGGAACGCGATTCAGTGTTACAAATTGGCTTTCATCAATTTTAAGAAGCTCGAGATACCCAGCATCAAGAGCCATTTGTTCACGCAACGTAATTATCGGCAAAGTAAAATAATTAACGGTCGCCAAAGTCGCCCCGGCAATAAGGGAAACTACCGCTAAGAAAATTGGTAATTTTAATAACTTATTCATCTAGTTGCTACCTCAACAAAATATAAATTTTGTGGCTCTTCTATTGGTAAGTCATTAGTAAGGTCAATCACCATTTGTGAGTCTTCATGTTGCGGACTTTGCGCTTGCGTATTGTAATATGCCAACCCGCCATTCAAAGCTAATGATAAAAGTAAAACCGATAATATAACTGACCATTTTTTAAAGCCATTATTGATTGTCATGCCTGTGGCGAATCGGTCGATTAATGGCGAGAGCAAATTAGCGATGGCAATGGCAAAAGTAACGCCTTCAGGATATCCCCCCTGAATTCTGATTAATACCGTCATGAGACCGGCAATAACACCGATTAAAACTTTTCCAAACATCGATGTCGGGGAAGTAACTGGATCGGTAATCATAAAAATGGCACCGTACATAAGTCCCCCCATCGCCAAATGGAGCAAAATATATGTACCGGGATTAAGACCAGTAATTAAGGCGATGACAAGCGCTGTCAAAATTACCGTCAGTAAGTAAGCGACCATCGGCCGCCAGTTGCAAATTTTACGAACAACCATATAAATACCAAGGACAAGAATTAAGCCAGCAAACGTTTCGCCAATCGCTCCCGCATAATTACCTAACCATAGCTGTCCCATGGTTACATTGAGCCCCGCTAGCGAATCGCTAATCCACTTAACACCCTGGCTTGAAAAAGAAGTCGTAATCGTCACCCCAACATCCGTCAATGACGAGACATTGCTCGGAACAGTATCAATGAAGGCCGTCAACTGCGAACCAAAAGCAAAAGTGACAAAGAGGCGGGCAAAGAGAGCGGGATTAAAAATGTTGGCCCCAAATCCGCCAAAAGCATATTTAACAATTAATGTAGCGAATAAGCTACCGATAATAATTACATAGTAAGGTGTGCCAATTGGTAAAGATAAGGCAAATATTAAGGCTGTAACAAGACTATAATTTTCCTTAACCTTCATAAATAAATAGCGAAATAGAGGTTTTTCCTTATCACGATAAGTAATAGCTGCAACTAAAACATCACAAATTAAGGTTGTAACTACGGCGACAACAACCATAAAAATGGCTTTTAGGCCATAACTCGGGTTAATCGTGAAATTATAAACAATCGCCGCAATCCACAATAAAGCGAGTAAAGCACTCAGCTCATACATGATGGAAGTCGTTGAACGTTTGTGGCGTGTAAAAGGAGGAGGTTGAATGATAAATTTCATAAGACCACTCCTTTTTTAGATATCTCGCGCTTAGCGTTTTGTATGCGAACTCTGACTTTAGCGCGAATGACGGTATCTGCCACTTCGATAAACGACGGACACACATAGGAACATATTCCACATTCGACACAGCGATCAACATTTAATTTCATTAAACGATCGACATTATTACTATCAAGGGCCAATTTGATTTCGATTGGTTGAATTCCGGCTGGACATGCTGCCGTGCAAGCGCCACATCTTAAACAAGGCACTTGACGATAAGAAACCGGTTTAATCGCCGTATACCCATTCATTGAAGCCTGCAAGACATATGAATCGTCACTAAGGGCTCGCGAAGTCATTGGTCCACCAGCAAAAGAAACAACTTCATCAGTCGTATATCCGCCTACTTCTTCGACGATAAGAGAAAGCGGAGTACCGATTGGGGCTTGAATATTGACTGCTTGTTTAATAGCGTTGCCAGATACAGTGATCGTGCGATGAGTTAGCGGTTCACCTTGAATTAAGGCCTGGCCGGTCGCCATTGCTGTTGCGACATTATTGACGATGACATGTGCTTCTTTAGGAAGCGCATTATATGTTCGATTAAGAACTCGTTTAATTAAAAGTCTTTCCCAACCCATGGGATATATGTCTTTGACTAAAATATAGGTCACGTGTGGAAAATCAACTAAGTGTTTCTTGAGAGTTTCAACAAGGGCGGTTTTGTTCTTTTTAAGAACAATAATGGCCTTATCCGCTTGCGCGGCTAAGCGAAGTAATTCGCTCCCTTTAATAACATCAAGCGCGTGATATTGAAGCAGCTTATAGTCGGTCGATAAATATGGTTCACATTCCACTCCGTTAATTATAACGGTGTCGATATTACTGCTATTTTCATATTTAAAATACGCAGGAAATCCCGCTCCCCCTAAGCCGACGATTCCGGCTTCTTTAATGGCGGCAATTATGTCTTTGGAGTCACTATCAAAAGAAATGGTTTTTAAAGGATTAGATCTTGTCTTTTGAAAATCATTAGCAATTTCTAAATGTTCACTTGCTCTTCCAACAAGTGGATTATATTTGCTAACTATTCCCTTAACAACGCCTGATATCGAAGAGAAAATTGGTACATAAAAATCTTTTCGCCGTCCGATTAATGTTCCGACCGCTACTTTATCGCCTTCTTTGACGAATAAATCTATTCGTGTGCCATTAGGACTTACGAGCGGAATAAAGATTGATGGAATTTTATTTTCATCAATTTGCAAAACATCGGCTTCTGAAGCCTGCATTTTGTGATCTTCCAGATGAATCGGAACAAAGCTTTTAAAAATGTTAATCATGGGATTTTATATACTTTAGTATACAAAGGGAGCGAATCTTAAACAATGTTATTTGCGAGAATGTAACCGGTTTTATCTATCCTTCATGACCCGCTATTTATAATGAAAAAAGAAAAATTGATATGGCCTGCCTCGCTTTCTTTTGTTCGGTTGCCCCATGAAAAAAAGACACGAAGGGTCTTGTTTTTCTGAAATGTGTGGGTTTTCGACTTTTGATACAATACGTATTCTAACCCCAAAAAGTGAACCAATTAAATTCAAGTGAACCTCACCCCTTTATAAGGGTTATTTTTTCTTCCTATTTTTGATTGCTTATCATATTCGGCTATATTATTTCGCTTATAAAAGGTCAAAAATGATATGATCTTCAAAAAATGAAATGGTTGATTTTGATAAACTAGCTTGTTTGTTTGATCAAAAACCCTTTAATCGTCGAAGGAAATAAAGTCAACAGAATATTGACCTTCTCCCTCTTTTTTAAAAATTACCGAATCAATGCCGACCTCTAAAAGATAATCATATGTTAAAAGTTGACCTTCTCCTAAATTTAAGACATCCCTTAATAGCCATTGTCCTAAATCCCTGTTAGGATCAGACATAATAGCTTTTTCATTATCTTGGCATAATTTCATAGACAGATGTCTTCCATCCGGCAATCTCAAATCCCAGCGCACATCTCTATGTGGGAAGAAATCTGGATTCGCATGTCTGATTCTTGCCGGAAAATTTATATACACTTCATTTAGATGCCTTGGCCGGCCAGCAGCATTCCATTGATTTAATCCGCTTCTCTCCCAAACTTTTCTATTTCCTCCCGCGTCTTCTGTGTAAAGAGGAATGATGAGGGTGTCGGGCTCCGATGGAGGTGTATAAAAACTAATAAGTCCAGGTGTGAGGTCTTGATAGTTCAAATATTCTACTAATTCATCGAGAGGATCTGATATGATGGAAACCTCAAACTCAACAAAGGGGTGTTCAAGATTGAACCTTTTGTATAAGGTGCTTTTTGAATAAACAAATTCATATTGTTCTATCCCGTCAGTAAAAGCAATTTTCTTGTCTGTTTCTACAGTAATTGTTATGTTGTCAATATCAACTCGGTTCATTTCTTCTTCGAAGATTTTGATAATGGCGGGTTCTCTAACGATATAATGGTAGATGATTCGATTCAAACCATAAGCACGCATGGTGATATCGATTCTATTGTTTCTGAATCCAGCAATCGCTCTGGCTAAGTCGATGCCGTGAAGGTGCGCATAACGTGGTCTTAATCCATTAAATTCAGCAATTTTTTGGTTACTAACATTAATAAAGGTTTTAATGCCGACACCCGTTCTATCATAAACGGCATCAGCTGTGGAGTCATTTCTAGAGACATTAATAGCGCCTAAAGAATCGGTATAAATGTTTTCGGCAGATCTAGAATGAATATAAGGGGCATCATTTTCCGAAAACAATTTTGAAAAAGAAGCGATTGTCTTCAGTTTCAAAATGTAATCATTGAATTTAGCACTATCATATTGTAATAACAAATCCATATTTAGATTATATCTTCTAATAGATGATTTTACTAATTTAGATTTTCAAATAGTAGTTGCGGCGCGCCGCAATTATATTTATACTTTTCGTATGGAAAATGAAGTTAAAAAACTTTCGTGTGCCAGTTTCTTTGCTGGAGTTGGTGGCATTGATAAAGGGTTCGAAGAAACTGGCTTTTTTGAAACTATATATGCAAATGAGATTGATGAAAATGCCCGTAAAACATTTGAAAACAATTTCTCCACTCGAGTAGATTGTCGCGACATCAATATCGTCCAAACAAACGAAATACCTAAATTTGATGTTATGCTGGCCGGTTTCCCATGCCAAGCATTTAGCATCGCTGGATATAGACAAGGATTCAGTGATGAAAAAGGTAGAGGAACCCTGTTTTTTGAACTTGTGAGAATTGTTAAAGATAAACATCCAAAAACTATTTTCTTAGAAAACGTTAAGAATCTTATAAGCCACGATAATGGGAATACATTTAGAGTAATTTTAGAATACCTTTCAGAATGCGGATATTTTGTTAAATACCAAGTTTTAAATGCGAAGGATTATGGGAACATTCCTCAAAACAGAGAAAGAATTTATATAGTTGCCTTTAAAAGTAAGAAGTCATATCAAAAATTTGAATTTCCATCACCAGTTGAATTAACAACAAAATTATCTGATGTTATTGAATTTAGCAAAAGGGTCGATGACAGATTCTACTATAACAAAGAGAATTGTTTCTTTTACGACGAGCTTACAAAAAGAATTGTTTCTTCTAACACCGTTTATCAATGGAGAAGGGTTTACGTCAGAGAAAATAAATCGGGTGTTTGTCCAACTTTAACCGCTAATATGGGCACTGGCGGCCACAATGTTCCATTAATTTTATCAAAACATGGCATAAGAAAACTTACGCCACACGAATGTTTCAACCTTCAAGGTTTTCCAAAAACATATAAACTCTCAAACTTGGCTTATACTCACCTTTACAAGCAAGCTGGAAATAGTGTCGTTGTGTCGGTCATTCAAAGAATAGCAGAAAACATTTTTAAGGCTTTATAAGCCTTTTTCAAAATTTCCGCTTGTATCGATATCTACGAATAAGGAAACAAATATTTTTTCACATAGTTGAGGCATTTGTTCTGTTGTTTTAAACTTTGATTCAGAAATTGATTGAGAAACATATTTTCTCTTATATTTGGTAACGTTGTTTTTTCTTGCTTTTGTGAAATTTTCGGTTTTTCCTTTGAAATACTTTTTAAGCAAAACGTTCCATTGAACTACTGTTTCATATAAAAGCCCATACTTCTTAAATAATTCTTCATCTTCAAAAACTGAAGTATCCCGGTTTTTTAAATATTCGTTTATAACAAGCAAAAACATTCTAAAGTCATCTTCTCTCATGTCTTGTATTTTTTCTTTTATCCAGTATAGCAATCTGACATCCTTGGTTGTGACAGATCTATCTAAAAATTCGCTCCACTGACGCCATGTGAACGAAAAGACAATATCATACTCAAAACAATATAGACGATAGCAATAGTCATAAAAAAGTCTCCTATTGCCCCTATCTTTATTTGTTTCGATATCTGTTTGAATCCAATTTTTAATTTCTTCAAAAACGTATAGTCGCTCAAAAGATGTAATTCCTTTGGATTTTATTTGATTGGCTAAGAATTCGCCGATGTAATATTTGTATTCTAATGATGATGGCAGATACTTTTTGCATAGCTCGACTTCAAAAGCCTTAATATCTCTTTGCAAAAATTCTAAAAACTCATTCGCTTCCCTAATTTCTTGAGGGTTCATCGCGTCTAAATAAATTTTAGAACCGTCTTTTGATTTCCCTATTATCTTTGACATTTTTTCCACCACATTTCGTCAATTTTTTTATATAAATTAATAAGAACACTAATATGGTCTGTTTTAGAACCGTCCGGATCATCTACAAATCCAATTTGGTCATATTTTCCTTCTCTTAAATATAATATTACAAATTCTTGGATAACCAATTTCTCAAGGTACCATCTCTTAAAGTCGTCGTTGTCATATCTTGCGTATTCAGGATGCCCAATATTCACATATATCTTCCAATCCCCAGTATGGCCATCGCTCCAAGATCTTCTAGGGTTATCTGGTTCATTAATTGGGTGGATGCTAAACGAGTCTTCAATTCCTCTCTTTTCATTCATGTTATAGAAAATCGTGAATTTGTATTCGCTGACCACTTCGCCTTTTTCATATATGCCATTATCGGCGTTGACAATGAGCCTTGCGCGAATATCTATCTTACCTTTTTTCAATTTGTCATCATAGATAAGTTCATCAAATATGATATCAAGGGGATTGCTTTCTTTTGTTTCAAAAGGAGTTAATTCAAAGTCATGTTCAAATACTTTTTCAATCAAACTAGCGTTGTCCTCTAGATTATGTGTTGAGACAGAAAGTCTAACTCGTGTTAGAACTTCTATATTGCTTACGCAATTATATTTAATGTCATGGATTATTTGCCCTGAATTAACTCTCTTATCGTTTACTTTCGGCATGACTCTATTTGACATTGTCAATTCGAAATCTTTCTCGCTGTTTTTCTTTGTTTCAATCGCATAGTAGAAAATGATTTTCTTTGGTTTAATAGCTCTTCCGGATGTTGGGTAGACAGATAAAATAATTGCATTATCAATATATTTTTCTGCATTAGCTTCTTTTATTTCAATACTAACAACGTCGGAACGATATGTGCTTAATGGATCTATTTCTATTTCTTGTGTAGAAATAATGTTTGAGAACCCATTAGGTGAAATTATTTTTACTTCACAAATGAATTTTTTCTTTGTCGAGTAATTGCTTTTTACATTATATAAAAATGTTATCTTATCACCGTCATAAACTGTTCTTCGTTCATCCGGGTTTGGAAAAACGACATCCTTTAATCGAATTGAATATTGGGATTTGAGATCACCTTTTCCTAAATTGTCAAAACCTTCATCTTTAAATAAGCTTTGAATGTCATCTTGAATTTCAGACAAAAGTGAATGAAGAATCTTATCTTGGCTCTCTTTTTCTTTAATAAATCCCCAATCTTTAAGTTTTTCAGTAACCAAATTAGTAACAAAGTGCCTTAATTCAGAATACACCTTGTTATTCTTTTTTGTTGATTGGACATCATAATGAGTAATATTTTCTAAAGGAACCAATTCTTCTTCCCAATGTGGTTGCACTTCAACATATCCAAAATATCTATCAGAAATGCTCTTTGGAACAATATCATTTAAGCTGATTTGTCCAATTTTCATTCCTCTTCGATAAAAATAAAAGCCTCTTAAATCTTCACTAAGTTCTTTGCACACAAAGAATCCCGCTTTTTTAGTTTTTAAAATGAGTTCTGGATAAACGTTTACAGATGTGTCATCTTCATAAAAATGACCAGCTTCATAATTATCATGCAAATATTGATTTGGAATAGTGACCTTGATTCCGTTCAAAAAAAGACCTGTATTCTCGTTTACATGATAAGGGATACTTCTCCACCAAGTTTCTTGAATATTCCTATACATCTCACCATTTTCAATCGCTTCGACTATTTCATCTTTTGGATCGCATATGATAATTCTTGTACCTATATGTTCAATTGGGTCTAATCCAGTTTTGTTTTTAATATACGCTTTTGCGGTTTCACCCTCAAAAGCACCATACGGATTTGATTTGTTTTTATCATTGACATTGCATCTATATCCGAACCCAGCAGTTAATGATTCAAAATAATATTTACAAACACTGGTTTTTGAAGCTGCGCTATAGAGTATTTTCCCTATACCAAACAAACCAGCACCAGTAGATAAGCCACCAGAAACATTGTTGCATGAAATTCTCGCCAGTCTCCAACCTTCGGGAAAGGTTTCATTAGCATCACACATTTCTGCAATTTCAGAAATCTTTTTATTCGGTCCAGTTAATCCTTCCGTTCCGTAGTCGGTGACACACAGGAATCGTCCTTTTAAAGTTTCAACTAAATCTATGCAACACTTCCAATTATTCCAAGAGTTAGTAGCGCGAGCACCAACTGAATTTTGAATTGCATCTTTTTGGAACCCATGGATTAATCCTCGTCCAGTACTATTGTATTCATTAATTATTTGTTCAACCCTTTTAATAAAGTTAGATGGTAAAGCTACTAAAATTTCTTCATTTTCCATATATTAATCCCCTATAAAGTGAATCTGTCTTCTTTTTTTCCACCTAAAAATCTAGCTTTAGTCTTTTTAATTTCATTCTCAATTGAATTGAATATCTTTTTAATGTCTGTATCTGTGTAGGAATAGTTGTTTTTGTTTGAACAATTACCTAATAATCTTAAGTCGTTTAACACTTTATTTGTCCTTGCGACAGCTACTTTTTCGAATCTTTCACGTTTTTCCATAATTATAATTCTCCAACTTTTGTTAAAAATATTGTACTTTCTGAGTAAAAGAATAACAACTACATTTTTCTTTAGTAGTAATATAGTAAAAAGTTTTCTAATAGAAAAGTTAAAACACTATTTTGAAAATGTAAATATATTTCTATGTTTGATAATATGGTCAATTTCTAATAGACATTAAACGGGGCACCAAATTACTTATTCTTTTTCCGCTAAGTAGTTCAATTATCTCTTGTTCATTCGCGTGTCCGTTGTTTGTTCCCATACTTTCCTCTAATAAATATATAAGAAAAACATTACGCACTTCATCAAATTTACCATTCATCGGTTGCCCCATGAAAAAAAGACCCAATGGGTCTTATTTTTTGAAATGGGGCGACCGATGAGAATCGAACTCACGAGTGTCTGGTTCACAGCCAGATGTGTTAACCACTTCACCACGATCGCCAGTTAACTACGCTAAATAATAATATCGAGACTATGGGTAGTTGTCAAAGATTATTAATCATTTTCTCGGCATTTTTAAGGATTGGTAATTCTCTTTGCTTTACTAGTTTACCAACAAGAACATTTTGCATCTTTTCGTATACACGAATAGCTTCTTTGATTGGCACCCAAATTGTCCTTTCGATACGAGCTATTTCATCGGGTTCTAAACGTGTTGGCACGCGTCCAACTACTCGGGCTAAATAGAAACAAGAATGATTCTCGCGCTTAATAAGATTGTAATAATCTATTACTTCGCCAATTTCTTGAATATGGTCAACCAAACAGCCAATCTCTTCTTCCATTTCGCGTCGTAGTGCTTCAAGATGGGTCTCGTCTTTTTGTACCCCGCCGCCCGGTAATTCATAATAGTCACGAAGACCAAACTTATCGGTATTGTTAATTTTTGTTAAGGCGATATGATTTTTATCGTCTAAAACAACCGCCCTAACGATTTGGCGAACGTTATTTATACCAGTAAAAGGATATTGATCGTCTTGAAAATGGCCTATTAATTTCATATTTAATCGGTTCTTAAAGCGATGACCGGGTCTTTGTTCGAAGCGATTCGTGAAGGAATTAAACCAGCTACGAAAGTTAAAAACATCGAAATGGCGACAAGAAGAAAGACGGCATACCACGGCAAGACGGAAATCGTTCCAACATCAACATAGCTATTGATAATCAAATTAACTGGCCAATTTAAGATGGCAGCAATTCCAACACCCAAAACACCAGCAAACCCGCCAATCAGTAATGTTTCAGCGTTAAAAACACGTGATATGTCTCGCTTTCGCGCGCCAATACTTCGTAAGATACCAATTTCTTTAGTTCGCTCGAGAACAGAAATATATGTGATAACACCAATCATAATCGAAGACACAACAAGTGAAATCGAAACAAAAGCAATCAAAATTGTCGTAATGGCATTAATAATAATGGTTACTGATGACATTAAAATATCGACATAATCCGTATACTTAATTTTATTAGACTCGGCCCTTCCTTGATTATATTCATCAATCATAGCAACAAGACGATCTTTAGATTCAAAACTATTTGGATAAATGTGAATAGCGTTAGGAACGTTTAAATCGCAAACGCCAAACTCTGAATAACGGGTTTGAAGCGTCGTTGGAGCAACAAAAGCACTTCCGGTGACGATATCTATTTCCGTATTTGCTTTTTGAGCTTGAACAACAGCGGTTTCGTTTGTACGCTCAATAATTTCTTTTGTTAAAGAACTTAAATATCCAACACTACCTGATAAGGATGTTGCACTAAC
>JAEZSD010000031.1 GCA_023422095.1 Bacillota bacterium | reverse complement strand
GTCTTTTAGAAGACATGGGCCCATAGCTCAGTTGGTTAGAGCGCGCCCCTGATAAGGGCGAGGTCGATAGTTCAAGTCTATTTGGGCCCACCAAACGATTAATTCCGCTCTATGCGGTTTTTTCTTTTTTACCCTTTTCATATATAAATATATTGAATTTCAAGAAATCATCTTGTAGACTTTACACATTATCTCGGAAAGGAAATATTTATGAAAAAGATTAATTTCATTATTCTTGCCGCAGCCCTCATTGGAATGACTGCCTGTGATGGTGGTGCTGGCGGTGGCGAGAAAAAATCATGGTCTGATGCTGAAAGAACTCTCTTAGCAACCTACGCATATGGCGAGGATGTTCCATTCATTTACTTTGAAGGAAACGAAGAGATGGTTTATGACGAAGACTATGGCTGCTTGTCTGTCACTGGTGGTCAAGCGACTGCCGCAGAACTTGAGGCTTATGCCACAGTTCTCGATTCTTATGGTTACGTTGGAGGGTATGACGAAGAATCTTTCGTCTATGACTTCTTAGCTGAAGTGACCACTGAAGAAGGAGCTCGTTACATCGAACTTCAATTTTATTGTCTTGATGAAGCTGAAGAGTTTGCTGAATCAGGCACATTCTGGCTCGATATCTACGATCCATACTACTATGCTTGGGCTGATATGCCTTTATCTGATGTTACAGCGACATTTGCCGTTCCTACTTCAGTTGAAGTTCCAGCATTTGCTGACGCATCTTACTTTGAATTAGTAATGGATTATTACCTATTTGGTTATGACATTATTGTCGTTGATGCCTATGGGGCCAACGCAGCAACTTGTGAAGCAAACTATGAAACAGTTTTAGAAGCTGCTTCTTGGACAGTTGAATACGTAGTTGATGAGGAAAATGGTAACTTTTATAATGCTGTTTCTCCTTCTGAAGATTTAGGAATTCAATTCTTCTATGTTCCTGCCATCGAAGCTTTAGAAATTTGGGTCATCGGCGCTGAACCTGAAGTTAATGGTGAAGAGGATGTTGTATTCCCAACTTCTCAAATGAACGCATATGTTGTTGATGTTCTTGAAGTAACTGGTGTTACAGTTCCTGGATTAAACAGTAGTTTAGGATCAATCTTCTCATACATTGAATATGTTGATGATCCCGAACAAGGAACAAATTTCTATGTCTATGCAGTTGACAACGGAACTCCTGGAGTTAATTCTATGGAAGATACTTACAAGGCATTGCTTGAAGGTGCTTCTTGGGTAAACACCAACGATTCTGAGTACACCTACGAAGATTATGGATACTTCTACGCTGATTCATCAGCTAAAATTGAAATGCAATTTTATAGCTACGAAGGATACTTCCAACTCTGGCTTTACGCTATTTAATAATTAGTTATTAATAATTTTAAAACTATTCGCCTTACCGCGAGTAGTTTTTATTTGTTGATAAACAAAATACCTTTTGCTAGTATAAATAAGCGCGAAATATCGGACACTTAGTTCAGCGGGAGAACGCTTCCTTCACACGGAAGAGGTCACAGGTTCAATCCCTGTAGTGTCCACCATAATTTCTTGCCTTCTTAGCTCAATTGGCAGAGCAACTGATTTGTAATCAGTAGGTTGTTGGTTCGATTCCGATAGAAGGCACCATTTACCTAAAATACCCTCGCTTATTGGACCAAAAATGGTACCAAAAGGAGGGTTTTATTATTTTTAAAAATCTTTTTGTATTCAGATTGTTTCTATTTGAAAATAAATACGACCTTATCATTTTTAAGTGTCTAGTTTGTGTAAGGATCGATTTTTAAGTTAAACTAATGAAAAGAGGTATCTATATGAAAATATTCATGATTGGTGGAACTGGGCTACTTGGAAGTCAAGCTGCCGCCGAATTAATCAAAAGAGGTCATCAAGTTGTTTCCGTCGCACTACCTGGTATTCCTGTCGGGGCTGAACTACCCAAAGAAATGGAACTCCATGAAGGTAATTTTATGGAGATGAAAGATGAAGAAATCATCGCGTTGATGAAAGGCTGTGAAGGTTTTATTTTCGCGGCTGGAATCGATGAAAGAGTGGAGAGCGCCCCACCAATTTATGACATGTTTAAAAAATACAACATTGATGCTTTAGAAAGACTACTAAAATTAGCAAAAGCCAATGGCATCAAACACGCCGTTGTCTTGGGTTCTTATTTCTCTTATGCGGCAAAGAAGTGGCCAAAGATGAAACTCACAAAATATCATCAATACATCCGTTCTCGCATTGATCAAGAGAAGATGGCTCTTTCTTTCGCTGACGATAAGTTCGATGTTGCTGTTTTGGAACTTCCATATATATTCGGTGCTCAAAAAGGAAGAAAACCTGTTTGGGTTTTCATTGTTGAGATGATTAGAGGAATGAAAGATAAGACATTTTACACCAAAGGTGGAACAACCATGGTGACTGTTAAACAAGTTGGCGAAGGTATTGCTGGAGCTCTCGAAAAGAATAAAGGAGGACACGCTTACCCACTTGGTTATTACAATCTAACATGGACAGAATTCTTTAAACTGGTTCATAAACACATGGGTCTTCCTGAAACTCGTCCAGTAGTCACAATTCCATCGTTCCTCACTTTGTCGACGATGGTTAAGATGGAAAAAGAAAGAAAAAAACATAACATTGAAGGTGGCCTAAACATGGTTAAGTTTCTTAAACTTCAGACCACCAATTTGTTCATTGAAAAAGAAGAAGGCGCTACTTTCCTTGGTGTCCAACCAGATGATATTGATGCCGCCATTGGCGAATCCATTCAATTATCGATTGATATCGTTGATAAAAAAGCCACTGATATCGTTGACATGAAGAAAGAATAATCTATTTAGATAGACTCACTTAATGTAAAAAAATTAGGGCGAGTCTTTTTTCTTACTTTTTCTATCGCCCCTATTCTTTTAAGAATAAACATTTGTATTTATTCCCATTCTTTTCTAAAATATCTTTATGCAGCTATGGCGGAACTGGCAGACGCGCTAGACTTAGGATCTAGTGGGGCAACCCGTACAGGTTCGATTCCTGCTAGCTGCACCAAAGGATATTAATCATGCCAAAGTAAAACAAATTGAATTGGTGTGTTAGAATTAAAAAATGGATACAAACGAAGAATTAGAAAAAAAGGTTGAGCAAATTGCTATTGACGACAATCTTGTTGGCAAAAAGAAAAAGAAAAAAGATGCCATTAAGTATGTTCTTTATCTTTTGTTTGTCATCGCGGTAACTGCGGGCTCCATTGTCATCGCTCTTTATCAAAACTTTAATGAAGTAATTCATCAACTAGCCACTTCTGATTGGCGGTGGCTTCTCGTTGTTTTTGGTGTTATGCTTGCTGCCGTCTTAATTCGTTCATTTGTTCTTTTTTGCTTTGCGCGTTTATATACGCGAGACTATCATTTTTATCACGGCCTCGCCGTTGATCAAATTGGTGTTTTCTATAATGCTGTTACACCGACATCGAGTGGTGGCCAGGTTATGCAAGCCTACACTTACAAAAAGCAAGGAATTGCTATTTCCTCAGCTGTTTCTATCTTGGCGATGTATTCTATCATTTTCCAAGGTGTGCTCATCGGTTACGGAATTTTAGCCTTTATCGTAAAATATGACGCCATCAATAGTATTGGTTCCATTAAGTTTCAAATCGCTGATTGGGCATTTTCTTTGCCAATCTGGCCGTTAACTATTATCGGATTTTTGTTGAACCTTAGTGTTATTAGTATTGTCTTATTGATGGGTTATTGGAAAGGCTTCCATAATTTTATTATGGGACCAGTAATTTCATTTTTTGCCAAGATTCGTATTATTAAAAATCCTGATAAGAAGAGAGAAAGTTTAAGAGTTCAAGTTGAAAACTTCAAAATTGAAATGAGAAGACTGTTTTCTAATATCCCTTTCACTATTTTAATCGCTGCCTGTTTCTTCG
>JAEZSD010000040.1 GCA_023422095.1 Bacillota bacterium | reverse complement strand
TTCGGCTCTATTTTTGGTGTCGGCCATCCCGCCTTTCACCAAGACTAATTCACCACCATACTTAGCCATCATATCGCGGCGTTGTTGACTCATGCTCTCCGGCATGACCAAGATAGCGCGATAATTGAAGATGTTATGATAAAACGCTAAAGCGATACCAGTATTTCCCGAAGTCGCTTCAACAATAGTTGTTCCTTCTTTTAGGAGACCTTTTTTCACATCTTCGAGCAGCATGTTATAAACAGGGCGATCTTTGACTGAACCGGTTGGGTTCGTATTTTCGACTTTGGCGTAAATTTGGCTCTTCAAGCCATATTTTTGTTCAATTTTTAGTAGTCTAACTACTTCGGTATTACCGGGGATATATTTTTTATTCATTTTATTTTTCCTCATAAAAAGGCGGGCTGTGACGCTCCGCCGATTCCTTTATTTTTCTTTTGCTAATTTATGCGATACTTGTTGTTTGCACACTGGGCAAACAGTAAAGCCATCTGGTTTAAGGGGAGTCTTTTGGATTTCGTCCTCGCTGTAGGTATAAACAAAACCGCAGTATGGACATCGAACTTCATAAACTTTGTTTGACATATGATTGAGTCTCCTTTTTTTCTTGTTAGTAAGTATATCATCAAACCTTTTTTGGTGGTAGCACAATGCTTAAGTAAAATATATACTTGAATCAATAGGCACTATTATGGCTATCACCACTTTTAAGCGAATTGAAAAGAAGTATGTCATTTCAGAAGCACAAAAGCAAAGTTTGCTTCCTCTTCTGCATGAGCATATGGAACTCGATCCGTACTGTCTAAATGACACTACCTATCGCATCCAAAATATTTATTTTGATACTGAAAATAATGATTTAATCATCAAATCGATATCTAAGCCAATCTACAAAGAAAAGATGAGATTAAGAAAATATACAAACGATGAGAGAATCTTCCTTGAGATTAAGAAAAAAGTGGCTGGAGTGGTCGGCAAGCGTAGAATTAAATTAACCCCTGAAGAAGCTGATGATTTCATTCTCCGGGGCATCAAACCAGTTAAACACAAGCCCTTAAACAAACAAATTGTCGATGAAATGAGTTTCTTTCTATCTCGATACAAGGTTAAGCCAATGGTCTATATCTCTTATGATCGATTGGGCTTCTTTGATAAAAATGATCCCGAGTTCCGATTAACGTTTGATAGCAACATCCGTTCAAAAAGAAACAATCTCGAATGGGATAAAAATGATTACGAACATGCACTATTGCCCGAAGACAAATATGTAATAGAAGTCAAAGGCGTGAAGAATTTCCCTCTCTGGCTCGTCAATGCCTTAAGCGCATTAAAAATCTATCCCGGTTCATTTAGCAAATACGGCACCGAATATAAACTCAATCACAAATAAAGGAGAACAAGATTATGTTTGAACCAATCATTTCCGAAACATCACCCCAATGGTGGGCGATACTTATCTGTATTTTAGTAGCTTTAGCAATGGGATTAGTTTTCGCTATTCTTTATGCAAAGCTAAAACAAAATGATAACTATTTTAAGGATATGCCGATTACCTTTACGCTATTTCCTTTTATCGTCGCTACTTTAGTAGTTAGTATCATGCTGTTAACTGGCTCCTTCGATTTGGCGGATCCCGTTTATTCGCGTTTGTTCCGCGCAGCCGGAGCATTAGTTGCCTGTTTCCTCTTCTTAAGATTCCGTTCATTTCCCAGAAGCTTTGAAGATTTAACTTATATCTTCTCTTTGATCGGATGTGGATTGCTCGCTGGTATGGGATATCTCATTCTCGCCGGTATCTTCTACGCTGTATTAATTCTTGTTTTTGTTATATTCCGCTTAAGCGGTTTCCCCAGAATCTCCAGTAGACGTCTTAATGTAAAAATCACAGTCCCCGAAGACCTAAATTATGAAGGAGTCTTTGATGAAGTAATGAAAAAGTACACTGTCCACTATGACTTGACGAGAATCAAATCTAGTGACATGGGTACACTATTCATCCTTAATTACGAATTGAATCTAGCAAAAGATGTATCCTTAAAAGAATTTCTCGATGAGATTCGTAAAAGAAACGGCAATCTCGATATCACAGTCGCGAAAAAGAAATTCGCTAGCGAAGAATAAAAAATATCCCCGACCTATCAATGGCGGGGATTTTAATTGAGAAATGAGATTAAAACTTTTTCTTTAGTTTGCTAAACAATGCCTCTAATCGAAATAATTTGACAGGTTAAATCACTTGATATAGAGTTATTGCCAAAGACAGTGCGAAAGAGAAAGATATCCAGAATCTTATAGAGAGTTTGCGGTTGGTGGAAGCAAATAGAGGAGGATATGGAATATACACTTTCAAGTCGGGTACTGAACTAATAGTAGGCTACTCCGGAAATCCTCCGTTATCGGGATAAGAGTTAATAGACTCGTAAAGTGATGGCAATTTGCCATAACATGGGTGGTACCGCGGAAATCATACGATCTTCGTCCCATAAGCTAGGGATAAGATCGTTTTTTATTTTCACTAGCTAAGAAAGGAACATTTTTATGTCACACATCGCCCGTTTCAAAGCTGCCCCGTTCCCCTTAGAGATGCACAAAGCTCGCATCGTTCAAAAGATTAATCTACTACCAATCAAGGAAAGATTAAAAGCTATTCAAGAAGCCGGTAATAATACCTTCTTACTACGTAATCGTGATGTCTTTTTGGATATGTTGACCGATAGCGGCACTAACGCGATGAGCAATGAGCAAATCGCGGCCATGAGCATCGCTGATGATGCTTACGCCGGAAGTGAAACCTTCTATCGCTTAGAAAATACTGTTAATCACTTCTTTGGCACAAAGTTCTTTCTGCCCGCTCACCAAGGAAGAGCGTGCGAGCATATCTTAGCCAAAACCTATGTTAAACCAGGGGATGTCGTTCCCATGAACTACCATTTCACCACCACTAAGGCCCATATCATGGAGTGTGGAGGTCTTGTTGAAGAATGTTTCTTAGATGAAGCCATTAAAACGACAAGTGATTGCCCATTTAAAGGTGATATGGACATGAATAAACTGAAAGCCATCGTCGAAAAAGTTGGTCGAGACCATATTCCTTTTATCCGCATTGAATTAGGCACCAACCTAATCGGTGGCCAACCTATCTCGATGAAAAGCATTAAAGAAGTTCATGCTTTTGCAAAAAAAGAAGGTCTTCTTGTTGTTATTGATGCTTCCTTACTAGCTGATAATCTCTACTTCATCAAAGTGAGAGAAAAAGAATATAAAAATGTCGATACTTTAACCATCGTTAGAGAAATCGCTAAATGCGCTGACATCATCTATTTTTCCGCCCGTAAACTAGGCTGCGCTAGAGGCGGAGGATTTGCGATCAGTGATAAGAGATTCTTTGATGATATGAAGGCTCTTGTTCCTTTGTTTGAAGGATTTCTCACCTATGGTGGCATGTCCGTCAGGGAAATGGAAGCTATGTCAGTTGGGATTATGGAAACCCTCGATATCGATATGATATCTCAAGGTCCAGAATTCATCGGTGAATTCGCCACCATGATGAAAAAAGAGGGCATACCCATTATCACTCCTGCCGGAGGATTGGGATTGCATATTAACGCTAGAGAATTCTTACCTCATGTTAAAGATGAAGAATACCCCGCTGGAGTATTAGCGACCGCTATCTATATCATCAGTGGAGCTAGAGGCATGGAACGCGGAACTATTTCTGAAGCCAGAAACCCTGATGGAAGTGAGCATATTGCTTCGGTTGAATTAGTTCGACTCGCTTTGCCACGACGCGTATTTACTCTCTCTCATATTACTTTCTTAACTGATCGTATCGCTTGGTTATTTAAGAACCGCGATTTAATTGGAGGACTGAAGTTCGTTGAAGAGCCAAAAGTCCTACGATTCTTTATCGGTCGCTTAGGTGAAATTGGTGATTGGCAAGAAAGACTAGTCGCTAAGTTTATCGAAGACTTTGGCGAAGACGCTTTATAAA
>JAEZSD010000017.1 GCA_023422095.1 Bacillota bacterium | reverse complement strand
CTCTATCCAACTGAGCTACAAGCGCAGTAAATATAATTATATACGATTTGTCTTTAGACAGTGAGTTTATGTCTACGGACGATAGAGAATAAGCCACTTAGGGAAAGCAAAACTTGTGAAGGCAAATAAAATAGCCAAGCAAAGTTGAAGTTAACGGAAATAAGACTATTGATGAAGTGATCAGCAGGTAATTGCAAAATATCGATGAGATAGCCTAAGCCAATGAAGAAGTCGCATCCCAAAAATAACAATAATCCTAAGGCTAAAAAAAGATGGGAACGGGCATGGATAAAACTAAAGACGATGTTGACCACTAGTTGAGAGAAGTAGAAAAGGGAAACAAACACCAAATAATTAAAAGAAGACTGCAAAACAACTAATGCCACTACTTCAAGAGCAATAAGTAGTGCTGCTCTAATGGCTAAATTAATCCACAACTCTCGCTTTGATTTCTTAACCAATTGAATAGCCACAAGATAACAGATTTGGCAGAGACTAAAAGAGGTCATCGCTAGACTTTGGAAAGTGTAGTTAAGATGAGGACTTAACAAAACTAAAAATGTATCAGCGATGAGAGTAAAAAATAATGCTAATAAAATGAATAGATTGAAATGTGTTCTTTTTCTTAAAAAGACGATTAGCCCAGTGACGAAACATAAGCAAATTCCTGCATATTCAAGGATATAGAGGTTTTTGGTAAAAGGGACAAACACAATAAATGTAAATAAAATTATTTCCGCAATAAGAAAAAGGGAAATATAGACAGTTGTTAATACATCCCTTGTTTTGTTCATATTATTGGTTTGTTTTCAATGTCCTGAGGTAGTTTTGATGGACAGCATGGCATACTTTATTTATTCCGAAGCCAATCCAATAGAATAGAGAAGCAATAAAGCAGAATCCCAAAATGTAAGTCAGCAAAAAGATTGTATAAGGAACGCTGGCATAAATATTAGTGAGAATTGGAAGATGATTGCCATATTTTTGACTGATGTAGAACATATTAAATGTCTCATTAATGAATAATGGGACAATGTAATCCAAGCTTAAGGCCATTAAAAAGAAAATAGCGAAAGTGACAAAACTGCCCAGCCAAAATTGAAGATTTAATGATTTGCGGTAATAAACGAGCAGGAAAACTCCCACTACTATTTGTAATCCATGATGAAGCATGGTTTGAATATTGATGCCAATTATGGGAGTGAAGACATCATTTGGATAGACAAAGACAACAAGACCGCCAAATAAGCCAAATAAGGCTAGATAACCAAATAATGAATCACGAATTTTGCTTGGTTTCAATAAACCAGCAATAATCATGATATACATTGGAGTGGAACAAAGCTGTAAAGGAAAGGCATACCATTGATAATCAACAACAAAGTTGTTGCTTGCATCCAATCTGAATGTGAAGATCAACTGCTTATATATTTCAAATAGAATCATGATTCCACCGCACACAAGAAGAACAACACGCAATGTCTTTTCGTTATGATGACGATTAGCAAGAACAATTGCCCCGATACAAGCGGCAATCAATAATCCAGCAAAAAGCAAATGGAACCATCCATAGCTAGGGGGAGTATCCATTCCTAAAGAAAAGAAGCGAATAATGTTTTTTAAAAAATCCACTGAGATATCCTCCAGTTAATAAAATGAATCAACCGCAACCGATTATACTCTAATGGCAAATAAAAGCAAACCCCACACGTTTTGGGGGTTTGCATAAATGGTTAATTAATAAAATTAATAGCACCTGGCTAGATTAAATTTCTAATTGTCCTTTATAGACACTCATACCACCTAAGATATTGGTGACATTATAGCCTTGTTTATCAAGATAGCGGGCCGCTACATCGGAGCGAGCTCCAGAATAGCAGACTACATAGTAATGACTAAATTTTTCTAATTGATCAATGTTCTTTAAAAAGGTCGACATCGGTAGATTTAGTGCTCCTGGAATGTGCCCTTCTTCAAATTCATAATCTTCTCTAACATCAATGACGTTAGCTTTTTCATTTTTGATGGCTTGTTCAAATTCCATCATTGTAATTGTTGCAAACATAATTATTTTCTTTCCATTCTTCCGTATATTCCATAAGAGCCATCGAGATTGTAAACATCATATCCATGAGCTCTTAAAATGCGTTCAGCATTATAGCTTCTTGTTCCAGATTCACAATAAGCAACGATTTTTCGATCTTTTGGTATTTCATGATATCTATGATAAAGTTCGTTAATATCGATATGAATTGAACCTTCGATATAACCATGAGATAGCCGTTCTAATTCACTCCGTACATCAAGGAAGAGAACTCCTTCTTCTTTAAGTTTTTTAACGTCGTACCACTGGTACGTCTTAGATAAACCAAGAATAACATTTTGAGCGACATAACCAGCGATATTAATGATATCTTTCGCACTACTAAAGGGCGGTGCATAGGTTAACTCAAGCTCTTGTAAATCAGTTACTTTCATCCGCGCTTTGATAGCGGTTGAGATAATATCGATTCGTTTATCAACGCCTTTTTCTCCCACTGCCTGGGCACCTAAAATCATTTCTGTATCTGGATCAAAAATGACTTTTAAGTTAATGAGAGTAGCTCCGGGATAATAACTAGCGTGATCGTTAGCCTGAAGATGTATCACTCGATAGTTCTGACCTTTTAATTGTCTTTCATTTAAGCCAGTTGATGCGAGGGTATTTTCGAACACTCTGACAATAGCGGTTCCAATAGAACCACGATTGATAACTGGCAAACCGCTTAAGATATCCGCCAGTTGGCGACCTTGTCGATTGGCTGGAGAAGCCAATGAAATGAGTGAGTCTTGATTATTGATTTGATTCTTAACAATAACAGCATCTCCGACTGCGTGTATGTGTGGGTCTGAAGTTCGGTATTTCTCATCAACAACAATTCCGCCTTTAATTCCAAGATTTAAGCCTGCTTTTGCAGCCAATTCAGTGTCAGGAAGTACTCCAATTGAAGCAATAATGAAATCAATCATTAGCTGTTCACCATTTTTTAGATAAACTTTATTATTTTCAATTTTGATTATCTCATTATTAACAAACACTTTAACGCCATTTTTGATTAAAGACTCTTCTGCAAAGGAAGCCATCTCTGGATCAAATGGACTAAGCACTTGAGGAGCTTTCTCAACGATAGACACTTCAACTCCCTTTTTTATTAGGTTCTCGGCGACTTCAAGCCCTATAAAACCTGCGCCAATAATTAAGACACTTTTTGGACTATGCTCTTTAATAAACTTCATAATCTCATCTAAGTGAGGAATATTCCTTAAAACAAAATGAGGAATCGTATTAATGCCATCGATGTTTGGTGTGATTGGTTTTGCTCCAGTCGATATGACCAATTCGTCATAACTCTCTTCAAACGATTGACCGTCTTTAAAATAGGCAATTACTTTCTTTTGAGGGTTAATGTCTATCACTTCGCTGTTGGAACGAATTACAAGATTGAATCGCTTAATTAAATCTTCTTCCCGAGCGACTAGTAGTCGAGATCGGCTATTGATTTCTCCCGAAATAAAATAAGGAAGTCCACAGTTAGCAAACGAGACATATGGTCCTTTTTCAAAAACAATAATTTCATCATCAATATTTAAGCGACGGTAGCGATTAGCAAAGCTCATTCCTCCCGCAACTCCACCGATGATAATTACTTTTCGTTTCTTTTTCATTTGTTTCATCCCCTTTTATTTATAAAAAAATGATAACTATTTGATGATAACAAAAGCAAGTTAAATGCTTTATAAAAAAGGATACAAAAACACCAGCATCAATTAAAAAATGACACTGGTATAATATTTCATGGTGCGGCTAAGAGGATTTTTAGATTTCGTTTTGCTGTTGTTTATTAAATTTCGCAATAGTCCGTATACTTTTAATTAATTATATAAAGGGGGGTAATATTTATTGGTTTAATCCATTTAAACGATTTTAAAAATTTTTTGTGACCAATATTAGCAAAAAAATCAAGAATAATTTCTGTTCTAATCAAACTAATTTAAGCGTCATATTGCGTTAAAGACGCGCCAACACGGTAGTATTAATTAAACATCTTCAGAAAAAGTACAGTCGATAATGAAGTCGCTTGGAAGCACAATGTTAGGGTTATTTTTTAAATAATTTTTTGCTCCTTTAATAACAAAAGAACTAAACTTAGCTGCATTTAATGTCATTTTGATTTGTGTATCAACAATCTTGCTGTCTTTTCGAGTAATATTATATCCAAAATTTGCAAGAAATAAATCAGTTGTCCCTGCTTTATTATCTATTCTTATGGCTGAGATATTACAAGAGTTGGTTATCTTCTCACTTTCATTTATTTTTGTTTCACCAAAATTATGGTAAAAAGCGTTTCTAAGTTGATAACAAATAGATCCCCCAGCTTTAAACGTTTCTGGGATATTATTCATGTAAAAATAGGACTCACCAACATATTTATTAAACCATTCAATATAACCATAAATCTTGTTTGTTCTTGATTTGTCCCTGCAAAGGTCAGGAATACACAAAGCGATGAAAAAGGCAGCAAGATTGTTTTTTGATTTTAAACAATTTTCGATTTCTTCAATTAAAATTTCTAATGATGTAACCATTTTAAACTCCTGTTTTTGCTTTTTGGCTTTGGCAACTTTTATTTCTTTCCGTTTTT
>JAEZSD010000115.1 GCA_023422095.1 Bacillota bacterium | reverse complement strand
ATAAATTTGCCAACTCTAAAAAAGTGGCAGAAGTCCTAGAAAAAGTCGGTCTTATTCCTGAATATGCTTCTCGTTATCCTCATGAGTTCTCCGGCGGACAACGTCAAAGAATCGGCATTGCACGCGCATTAATTATGAATCCTGAATTTCTTATCTGTGATGAGCCTATCTCCGCTCTCGATGTTTCTATCCGTGCTCAAATCATCAACCTATTGAACAACCTCAAGGAAGAAATGGGCTTAACCATGTTGTTTATTGCCCATGACTTGTCAGTGGTTAAATATTTCTGCGATCGCATCGCGGTTATGTATTATGGCGAAATCGTCGAACTAGCGAGTAGTGATGAATTGTTTAAACACCCACTTCACCCATATACTAACGCTTTACTCTCGGCAATTCCAAAGCCAGATCCATTGACCGAAAAGGATCGTCGAAGAATTATCTATAATCCTTACAAGGATCATGATTATTCGCAAGAAAAGCCAACCCTTGTTGAAATTGTCCCCGGGCACTTCGTTCTCGCTAATAGTGCTGAACTTGAAAAACATAAAGCAAAAATTGCCGCTATTGATAAAGGCGAATAATAAATTAAAGGATACTATGTATCCTTTTTTTATGTTTATTTGAATATTAAAAAGGATGTGGCGAACCACATCCTATAAACGCGAGTTATTGTTTTCTTTTATTTTTCAAAAGCAGTGACTTTGCGGCGTTTGATGATGACAAATAAGATACAGACTAAGGCCGTTGCTGATAAGAGAACGGAAGTAGTGGCAATTGAACCACCGCATCCACCTCCAGAAGAGCCAACAGAGATGTATTCAGGTGGGTTGTCCACTTGACTAGAAGTCAAACGGAACAGCCCGCTTTCAGAATGGAAGGAAGCATAAATGCCATTGATGGTGACTTCAACTTCGCTTTCAACCTCTTCGGCGTTAGTGTCATACACCTTTAAAGTGAGAGGATCTAAACCATTAGTTAACTTAATAGTGATATCCAAACCACCTTCAAGAGTAGCTTTATTGACACCCTTTTTGACTGTTATATCAAATGAGCGATCAACTAATCCCGCCGCTGGATTATTGTCAGTAATCTCTGTCGTGAAGTCATGACTTAATAGTAATGCTTCGTTTTCTATAGCGATATGATATGGGTCATTTATATGAGTAATCATATAGCTATTTGATAAGGCAAGATTGTATGTTTTGAAGAAAATTTTGTTTACAGAAGCGAAATCACTTTGTAGAACATCGATGTAAGAGCCATCTGCATCAGTGATAGCTTCACGTTGTTCACCATTGACAGCAGCGTAGGTAACATTTGATTCGTTATAACGAATGCGAGTGTACATTTTGCCACCTTTTTTGACTGAATCAACCGATTTCACAGTTGGAACGCCAGAATCAATATTGATGGTGTAGCTAAGTTCATAGCTTTGTCCTGTCGAAGCAACGGTGTAGCTGAAAGCCATTTCGTATTCACCATCTTCATAGAATTCTTCAGTCTCAACATCGTAGGTGGGAATAATACTATAAGCGCGGTGAGCGATGATACCGCTGTCAAGATAGTCAGCGGAGATATGTGATTTGTAGAGTGCATAATTTTCGAATCCTTCTTCACTAGATCCGAATAGAGAATCGAACATATGGTCAGTCAACACTACTTCATCAGTGGCTTTGTTGGTCAAAGTGATGGTGTTTGTGCTGACGGAACGAGTGACGAATTGCTGAATAATCATCGTATTGCTAGAAGCATTATTACCGATGAAAATGTTATCAGCGGAAACCTCGCCTGTATATGGGTTAGTTCCAACAGTAGTCAGAGTTTTTTTATTGGAATCCTTCAAAGAGAAAATGCTGGACTCGTTATAGATAACGCTTTCCATTGAAACGCTATCAAAGTTCGGGAAGTAACCTGTCACCCAGCCAGAACGATAATCTGCTGCAGTAAGGCTCATACTATTGTTGGCGAAGGTGTTAACGAGGTCTGAACCATAAGCTTTTCCCTCAACTCTTTCAAAAGTGAAAGGTTCGACAGGAGAAGCGGAAGCATAATCACCATAGAAACCATAGAATGGAATGCTAAGAGTTGGATTTGATGTCACAACTGGGGTTAAGACAACGTATCCTTCAATTGAACAACCATATTCAAAGTATTGAGCGATGGTGTCTTTAACTGACTGTGAAAGAGCAAATGAATTTAATGTAATGGTTGAAGAGCCGGGAGCAACTGTGACTTGTTGAGTGAATTCCCCAATTAAAGTGTCGAGAATAGAAGCGTAACTTCCAGTTAAGGTTGGATATCTTTCTAAATCATATGAAGCAACAGTTGGCCGGTAAATGCTGACCTTAGCGTTATAAACAACGTTTGAGGCAGCAGAGTTGTGAGCTAAGAATGACAACTTAACATTGCCGGATTTAATATCAGCGTTGTTGCGAAGTTGAATTTTAGCTTTGCTAATTCCTTCTGTGCCATCATCGCTTAAGCCTTCAAGATAAACCGATGAAGTGTCAGCGGCAGCAACATTGACCATACCAGCGCCTTGGATACGAACACTCGTGTGATTGGTGCGATGAGCATCTTTCATAGGAGTAGCAGTTGACATGATACGAGAACTCATTGACTCTTTATATCCGTTTTCCGCTAAGTGGTTGGAAAGCAAGAGAGCTTGAGCGCCACAGTAGTTTGGAGTGGCCATGGAAGTACCGCTTAAATAGTCATAAGCAGTATCGCTTTCAATAACAGCGCCTTTAATATTTTGACCTGGAGCAGCAATTTCTGGCTTGAGGTCTAAATTAGCAGTTGCGCCATCAGAAGTGAAATCAACCACTTGTCCAGCAGTTGGATTATCAGCAAAAGTATTAATTAAAATTGAGAGATTACCACTTTGTGCATTGTCAAAGATGGTCTTGTCGCGATATAAGACAGTTGCCACTGGGACAGATGGTGAATAACCACCAAAGTCCATGCGGAAGGTGAAATCAGTTTCGCCAGCATCATTGTTAATGATGATAACAGCACTAGCGCCTTTTGAAATGGCGTTCTGTACTTTCTCGGTAAAGGTGAGTTCGCCACGATCAATAACGGCAATCTTGCCGGAAACATTGATTCCAGTGTAATCAGCGATAGCACCTAAACCAGGAACTTTTACCCATGCGAAACTGGTGGCGGCACCAGTGATGAGATCTCTTAAGTATCTTTCAGTAGTGTAGACAACTTCACCATCGGTACTGGTGTAATTGGTCACTTGATCGTAGAAGGAAACGTTAGATCCAGCTACTAACATGCATTCTTCATAGAATTCCCAATTGGCTTGGGCGGCAGCTACTGTTGTAGCACCTGAGTTATTAGCATAGGAAGAAATGATTCCGGTTTCGACAGCGTCGGTTGACCAGTTTTCATAAGCAGTTTGCTTGTACATTCCTTTTCCAGAGTTGCCGGCAGCAACGTTGACATTGATGCCATTTTCTTGCATGTCGCGAATCGTATTTTGAACGATGGTATTACCATCGAAATCATCAAGATCGCTACCTAATGACATATTGACGATATCGACGCCAATTTTTGCCGCATCTTCTAGAGCTAATAAGATTGGTTCATCATAAGCACCAACTCCAGCAGCATAACCAAGTTTGGCATCCGCGGCAGTGGGAGTATAAGCAGTGAAAACTTTCATTAAGGCTAATTGAACTTTGGGAGCAATGCCTTTATAAGGACCATTCGCCCCAATAATGCTAGCCACGTGAGTACCGTGTTCACTTAAATCGCTGGCTACATCATAATCAGGGTTTCCAGGAACGTTTTTAACGGAAGTATCTCCGCCGTAATCGTAGTAGAAAGGAACCTTAGTATTGTAATAAGTTGTGTGGGATTCATCTGGTTTTCCATGAAATTGAGCCCCATTAATGACTGTGGATAGTGATTCTTGTGTTACTTTGACCTCAACTCCGCTATCAAGGGCAGTGAAAGCCTCATGGGATAAGCGAAACGAAGTATCGAGAACAGCGACAAGAACGCCTTCTCCTTGACTGGAAGATGCTGGAACATTCATCGTTTCAGCGGAAGCGTTATCAGTCGAAGCGTGAGCGGCTGATAAGCGGGATTTACTTTGTAAAGTAATCTCTTGTTTGGCTCCATCGAAATAAGTCACACTATGGATCTTATTGTAATCGATAGCCCGAACTGCATCGAGGTGACGGATTTGTGATACGTAGCTCGAAGGAACATCCATAATAAGCGCATTGGTGACATTCGTAATTCGATTTGCCACTGTGTAGTTATCAGTGATGGAGTTTGAGATTACTCTCAATAAATTGTTCTGTTGATTAATAACAGACTGAGTTGTTAAACCATTAGTGTCGCCTTTGAGCTGAACAATGATGCGCGCATCTTGTGCTTCTTTGGAATCAGACACTTTGGTTAATGTAGTCGCGCCACCAACGGCAAAGACGACGCTGACTAATGCTAAGAGTATTGAATTTAGCATATTAATTCCCCCTTTCTTAAAAAGAAAATTACTCGGTTTTGAGTGTTGTTTTATATTATATATTATTTTATAAAGAATAATAGGAAAATTTTAGGAAAAATATTCCATCTCGGTAGATTGAGACAAAAATGTATGTATTTAAGTAAATAATTACAATTCAGTAATTAAAAGTTTGCTAAATATAAAGAATAAAAGACAATTGTGGCGATTACAGCTAAAAGTCCTAGCATGACAAAAGGTAGATAAAAGAAACCCTGATTCTTCCTTTTCTGATATTTTTGTCCTTTGTAGTCGATGAGATCTTGATATTTCTTTTCGACTTTTAAGGGACGGAAGAAGATATTCCCCATTGAAATAAAGCCATAAGCGAAAGTATCAAAAAAGCC
>JAEZSD010000114.1 GCA_023422095.1 Bacillota bacterium | reverse complement strand
ATACCATTTCCAAAACGCAAAGGGAAAATATGTCGATAAAATCGACCCTTTTGCTTTTTATAGCGAAAATCGCCCTGGTACATGTAGTAAATTATTTGATATTCGTTCCTTTGCTTGGCACGATGATTTATGGCTTAAAAAGCGAACTCGTAATTTTGATCAGCCGATGTCTATTTATGAAATGCATCTTGGTTCTTGGATAGGAAAAGCAAGCGATGGACACACATTATCTTATGAAGAAATCGCTGAACCTCTCATTAAATACATTACTTCCAATGGTTTCACGCATGTTGAATTCATGCCTTTGGTGCAATATCCATTTGATGGAAGCTGGGGATATCAAGCGACTGGATTCTTCTCAATTGATGCTCGTTATGGCAATCCATTCCAATTGATGAGTCTGATTGACCGTCTTCATCAAGCGGGAATTGGCACGATTCTTGATTTTGCTCCCGTTCACTTCGCCAAAGACAAATGGGCTTTAGCGGAATACGATGGCACAAAATTGTTTGAATACTCTAACAAATGGAGAGTATCCCCTTGGGGATCGCTCCAATTTGATTTAGGAAAAGACCCAGTTAGAAGCTTTTTGATGAGCGCGATGAATTATCTCATCGACTATTTCCATTTCGATGGACTAAGAGTCGACGCGGTCAGCAATATCATCTATTACAACGGCGATGTATCCAATGGAGTAAATGAAGGAGCGGTCGAGTTTATTAAACGTTTGAACGGCAAGATCCATATCGCTCATGATTCAGTGATGATGATTGCCGAAGATAGCACAGCTTTCGCTGGTACTACCAAGCCGACTGAGCAAGGTGGTCTGGGATTTGATTATAAATGGGATCTCGGATGGATGAATGATACTTTAAAGTATTATTCCAAAGACCCCGTCTATAAAAAATATGACCATCACAAACTGACTTTTTCGATGGCGTACTTCTATAGCGATAATTTCTTATTACCTCTTTCTCATGATGAAGTAGTTCACGGAAAAGGCACGATTATCAATAAGATGTGGGGCGATTATGAACAAAAATTCGCCTTAGTGAGGAATCTATATACTTACCAATTTGCTCATCCTGGCAAAAAACTCAATTTCATGGGTAACGAATTAGCAAGCTTTGATGAATGGGATGAAAATAAATCTCTTCCTTGGAATCTGAAATCTTATCCAAAACACGATTCAGTTTCGCGCTTGATTCGTGATCTCAATCGTATCTATCAAGGTGAAAAAGCGATGCATATGCAAGAGCATAATCCAGAGCTTTTCCGTTGGCTGATGGTCGATAACGCTGATCAATCAGTTTTTGCTTTTCAAAGAAAATATCAAGATGAAACCTTAGTTTTCGTCTTTAATATGACAACAAACTTCTATGAGTCGATCCGTTTACCATTCCTAGAAGAAGGAACATACGAAGAGTTGTTCAATTCTGACAAAGATGTTTATGGTGGCTGGGGCCAATACAATGGTTTGCCTTTAAAAACTGGTAAAGGCAGTTTCGAAGGCCTTCCCTATCACCTAGATATAAAACTTGCTTGCTTAGGAGCATGCATATTTAAAAAAATAAAGAAATGAGGATAAATATGGCACCAAATAAAATGTTTGAGTCCAAACAAGAATTTAAAAAAGAATACGAACGCCGTCTTTTAGAGACTTATGGCGTGTCCGTGAAAGAGAGTCACATCTCAGAGAAATACACCATTTTAGGTGAAATGATCCGCGATTACGCAAATGTCGACTGGTCTGAGACGAGACGTGAGTCCACTCAAAAAGATGAAAAGACACTAATTTACTTTTCCATGGAGTTTCTCATCGGTCGCTTATTAGTCAATAATATGCAAAACATGGGTATCTATGAAGTCGCTAAAGAAGGTTTAGCAGATTTAGGAATCGATATTCATGAATTAGAAGATAAAGAAGCTGATGCTGGACTTGGCAACGGAGGTTTAGGCCGTCTCGCGGCTTGTTTCCTTGATTCGATTGCTTCCTTAGGTTATCTCGGACACGGAAACTGCATCCGTTATCAATACGGCTTCTTTAAACAAAAAATTGTCGATGGAAAACAAAGAGAATTCCCTGATCAATGGTTAACAAACGGCAATGTTTGGGAAATCAGACGTCCTAAATATGGAGTGACAGTTAAATTCTATGGTTCGCCCGAAGCTTTTTTAAAGCCAGACGGGGGATACGGAATTCGCACGGTTAACGCTTTAGTGGTTCGCGCTGTTCCTTATGATGTTCCAGTGGTTGGCTACCGCAACCACGTCGTCAATAGTCTAAGACTATGGAATGCTGAACCCAGTAATGACGATCTTCCGAGCGATATGTCTTTTGAGCAATACCTCGACACTCTAGAAGAATTAACTCATGGTTTATATCCTGATGATTCAACGGAAAACGGAAGAATCTTAAGATTACGCCAACAGTATTTCCTCGTTTCCTCGGGTATTCAAGCTACGTTGCAGAGTTATTACCGCCATCATGGAACATTAAAAGGAATTCATAATGCTTATACTTTCCAATTGAATGATACCCATCCAATTCTCGCCATTCCCGAAATGATGAGAGTGATGATGGATGAATATGGCATGGGCTGGGATGAATCCTGGAATGAAGTCAGTCAATCAATGGCGTTCACCAATCACACGGTCATGCCTGAAGCCTTAGAGAAATGGCCTGTTAACTATGTCCAAAATCTCATTCCTCGCTGCTACATGATTATTGAAGAGATCAATCGACGCTTTAATCTTGAGATGCAAAATCACGACGTCTCCGAAGGAGCTAAGTGGGCAATGAACATCATTAAGGATGGTCAGATTCATATGACCAACCTCGCCATCTATACTTGTTATAGTGTCAATGGCGTTGCCGCCTTGCACACCAAAATTCTCGAGACGATGACTTTTAAAGATTTTTACAAATTCATGCCTGAAAAATTTAACAATAAAACCAATGGTGTCACTCACCGCCGATGGTTAGTTTATTCCAATCCCAACCTCGCCAAGTTAATCACTGAAAAGATTGGTAAATCTTGGATTAAAGATATGGACAAAATCAAAGATTTTGAAAAGTTCGCTGACGACAAAGAAGTTCTCGAAACTCTCGACACCATTAAGTTAGGAAACAAGATTAAACTCGCTAAATATGTCAAAGAAACGATGAATATCGATATCGATGTAAATTCCATCTTTGATGTTCAAATCAAGCGTCTCCACGCCTATAAAAGACAATTGCTCAACATATTCCATATCATCTATTTATATCAGAGAATGAAATTTGATCCTTCTTTCCGTATCTATCCTCACACCTTCTTCTTTGGAGCAAAGGCCGCCCCAAGTTATGAACTAGCGAAAAAGATAATCGAATTAATCGTTGCAGTTAGTAAGACCGTCAATGAAGACGAAGAGACTAATAAATTCTTAAAAGTTGTTTTCATTGAAAACTATGGTGTCTCTCTTGCGGAATTAATTATTCCCGCCGCTGACATCAGCGAGCAAATTTCCACTGCCGGCAAGGAAGCCAGCGGCACTTCTAACATGAAATTCATGATGAATGGTGCAATTACTCTTGGAACGATGGATGGAGCCAATATTGAAATCGTCGAAAAAGCTGGTATTGATAATGCAGTGATATTTGGTCATCTCGCTGACGAAGTCGAAGAGATTTACGCTCAAGGAAAATACAATCCTTGGGATATGTATAATAGCGATGCGCGAATCAAAGCTGTCATCGATTCTCTCAGCTATGCTGAATGGGCGAAATTTAAACCTAATCGCTATCGCTTAATTTTTGATGAAATTATGAATCGTGGCGATCAATATCTTGTCTTAGAAGATTTTGATGCTTATGTCAAAGCCCAAGAAAAGATTTGCTCTTTATATAAGGACCGCAAAGGATGGGGCAAGATGTGCTTAAAGAATATCGCCAATAGTGGTTTCTTCTCTTCTGACCGAACCATCGAACAATACGCTAACGAGATTTGGCATCTCAAGAAAGTGAAATAGTCGCTATGAGCAAAATGATACTCACCGACTTGTTTTTAGCGCAGCAAAAGCTCGATGAAGAAATCGCCACCAAACATGGTGTTTCTTACGAGACAACGAGAAGTAAAAGAACCCTCGCTCTTTTAGTTGAAATCGGTGAATTAGCTAACGCAACCAGATGCTTTAAATACTGGTCGACCAAAAACGGCGAATCGCGAGATCGCGTGTTGGATGAATATGCTGACGGACTTCATTTTTTCCTCTCCTTAGGAATTGATATCAAGAGCAAAAAAGATTGTTATAATCTCACTAAACACTCTAAAGACTTATCGGAACAATTTTTGATTATCTATTCAAATATTGCTCGTTTTATGAAACGAAAAGATGATTTAAGTTATCAAAAAGCGTTCCAAAGTTTTCTCAACCTCATACCTTTATTAGGATTCCGCTATTCAAGTATCGAAAGAGCATATTTTAAAAAGCTTGGCGAGAATTACCAACGCCAAGCCCATAATTATTAATTTTTAATTTATCTAGTTTCTTTTAAAAAGGCTTCAATGTCATTTTCTGAAATGACGCGGATGCCTTTTCTTTTTAATAGTTCAGTGGTCATACCCGAACCAGCAATTAAGCGATTAGAGAATGTTCCATCATAAACCTGATTCACTCCACAGGAAGGGCTGTTTTCTTTCAAAATTGCGATGTGAATGCCCAGGTATTGACAAATATTTAAAGCGAGCTCCGCGCCTTTTTGAAAGTTTCTTGTCACATTCTTTTTATCTTTGGTGAGGACGAGATCTTTTTTTCTCTCGCTAGGATCTCTTGGGATAGGTAAACCGCCTTCCACTTCAGGGCAAAAGGGGACTAATTCGTATTTCTCCAATAGTTCTTTAACTAATGGGGTGTAATTATTTTTGCCGTCATAACGGCAGCGTTCTCCCGCGATGCAGGCTGATATAAGTATTTTTTCCATAATTCCTTCATAATTCTATATTTCTTAGTCAGTATATTCAAGGTATAATATCGCCATGACTAAACAATTCGTTTATAACTATAAAGGGAATGATTATCTCGTCAATATTGAATATAAACATAACCACTATATTTCTTACCATTTTCGTAGTGGTGGCTTCCTCATTTACTGCCCCTTATTTACTTCTACTAATCGAATCATTCAAGGGCTCGACAAATTCGCTCCAAAACTAATTGATGAAAATCCTCATCTTCTTGGTCGTGGGGATGATTACATCTATATTCTTGGCAATAAAGTGAACCTCAAAAGTAGTGGTGAAATCTTGTTTGGAGATGGGACAATTATATCCTACAAAGACAAAAAACAACTAGATAAAAATCTTCACCTTTGGTTCCTTAAATTATTGACTAAAAGAACTCGTTTTTATGAGGCTCAAATGGGTATTAATCAGAACACTGTTCGACTGAGAAAAATGTCCACTCGTTATGGATCTAATTCAATTGGCAAACACTCGATTACCTATTCAAGCGTCCTTATTCATTATTCGATTGATGTAATCGATGCCATTATTATTCATGAACTAGCCCATTGCTTAGTGTCTGGACACGGCCCTCAATTCTATGAATTAGTCTATCGTTTCTGCCCAAATTATAAATACCTCCATAAGAGGCTGAGAAAGGGGTCTTTCCATGATTAAAGCAATCACATCTCGCGAGAATGCTCTGGTAAAGAACGCTTACTATTTAAAAAGCAGTAAAGGCCGAAAAGAAAAAGGTCAGTTTTTAGCTGAGGGAAAGAAGTGTTTGGAATTAGCGTTAAAATCCCACCTAGTGACTGATGTTTTCACCCTAGAAGAACTCAAAAATATACCCGAAACAGTAAACCAGTATCTCGTCACTCCTGAAATCATCGATAAAATAGCGTTTTCCGCCCATCCTGAAGGCATCGTCTTCATTTCCAACTTTTTACCCATGACAAAACCCGCCATCATTGAGAGAGCGGTTTATTTGGATAATATTGCTGATCCTGGAAACATGGGCACGCTCATACGCACAGCGCTCGCACTCGGATACGACGCAGTTATTCTCGCAAGAGAGTGCGTGAGCATATACAACGAGAAAGTCATTTCAGCCAGTAAAGGGGCAATCTTTTTGCTTCCCATATACGAGGATGATTTGAATGCTTACAAGGGTTCACACAAGATTATCGCCAGCACTTTATCTCACGATTCTCGTGTTCTTGATGAAGTACAAATTCATGAACCTTTTATTCTCGTTTTAGGAAATGAGGCTCATGGAATAAGCCAAAAGGTTAATGAA
>JAEZSD010000042.1 GCA_023422095.1 Bacillota bacterium | reverse complement strand
GATTCGAACCTGGAACCGATCGGTTATGGGCCGAGCGCTCTGACCGTTGAGCTAATGGTCCGACACGCCATATTGCAGGCGAGTAATAATATAACACAAACTTTTTTTGATACCTATTAATTTTTTAAGGATTATGTTTGATATCAAATAAATGTCTATGTTTTACATAATCAGTTTTTCAAGTAAGATTCTAGCGGCCTTTTGCGGTCCGTTTATTTCTTGATTAGGAATCGCTAATCTCGTATATAGCTCGCCGATGAGAACACCTTCTTTTGCCATGGAGTGAAAATATTCGTTGATAAGTATCTCTGTTTGGGCTTTCTTTTGCATTGGTCCAAATGGATTGGCGAAATACGACTCGACAAGTCCAATTTCATTGGTTGTGCCTTTGGCTCTTCTTTTTCCGGTTCTGAAAATATCGATTGCTTCATCTAAATTATCATAAAGACGTAATCCAATATCGGTTTCACTATAGTTATTCGCATAAAGGATCATATCAATTTTATGATCGGTCACAACAAATTTATGAGTTGTGACAGGAAGAACAAGCCTCGCGTTCGTCTGATCAGGATTAAAGAATATCGCGCGATCAATCTTTCGGTAAGCATATCCGGCTTCTAAATCATCAAGGCGAACAAAGGCCCCAGTTTCTGTTCCATTCGCATAGATTTGATTATTTTTTTGCAATAAGACACCCATGTCATCAAAGACAATGCGCATCTCCTTAATATATTCTTTACCAATAATTCTTAAAGCTTCGAGAGTTTCTGATTTACCAGCTCCACTATCACCAACAATAACGATGTTTTTATTTTTGTTGTTGTTGAGCAAGATAGACACCATCGCCCCGTGAATAGGAAGTCTCTTTTGATCGATCATGTAAAGATTATGGAGAGTTAGTAGCATTTTTTTCAAATAACCAAAATAATCGTTTTTATCGAGATGACTGACGAAACCTACGTACATGTTATTGGCTTGATCATGGTAATAGGTGCTATCGTATTCTTGCTCGGGTATACCATATAAGAAGACAAGGTTGGGAACCTGTTTTTTTATTTCGTCAAAAGTGGCAAATTCAAATAAGTTGGCTAGACCGATAGATTCATGTAAAAAGTCGCGATGAATATAGACTAAGGCTAATAATGGCCCAACTTTAATTGGGAAAGCCATAAATTTCATCTTATCAATTGAGAGTTCGTTGAGTGGATTTTTCTTAATCTCTTTAAATAAGTCAGTTCTCGTATTGCTTCTTGTATGAGCAATAAAAGGAGGGCGAATGGCAATTTTGCTTATTAACGGAATACCTTGAAGGTTGAAGTACTGTTCAGGATAGGGAAAGTTGTGATGCACATATAGTAGATTGGCATTAACTCCGGCAGGAAGTTGGCGGAAGACATTATAGTTTTCTCCGCGGATATTCGTTGAGATAGTTCGGTATAAAGAAAGGACTAAACTATTAAATCGATCAATAGTGGCAATTAAATCAGGAGTTTTCGCACTTTGGCGATAGAGATGAGAAGAAGACATCAAACCAAATCGCTGCAAATCCCGCCAATAATCGTAAAAAGCTTCAGTAAGATGGTATAGTTCATCTTGATGTTGAAGTAAATGTTGCAACGAGGGGTTTTTATAGAAAGTTTCTTTGTAACTATATAAATAAAGGAGCTTAAAAGCATCGTGAAATTGAAGGATGGTGGCATCTTTAAAAGGTTCAACAAGAATATCTTTTTCCTTTTTTAATTTGGCTAGAAATTGAGTGAGGACTTCAAGAAAACTATTAGATTGCAAAATGCTCACTTCCGATTCACAGTTTGAAGCATCGAAGTTGATTAAGGCATAGGTTTCGGTGAGATGGAATCGTTTCATAAGTTGTTCTCTCTTTCCTTTTGTATTTGTATCTAGTTATTAAGCTAAAACGTAAGTAAATGTTATTCCTATTAGGATAAGCGCTTGGCCAAGAAGATAAAAGAGCATGATGTAATAATCTCTTCTTTTAAAATCCTTAATGAAGAAAGATTTGGTTAAAATCATATCAGAAGCTAAGAAAGATATCCCTCCGATGACTCCGAGAATCATGAAATTGGCGTAGCCTTTTACTGAAGCGATGATAGACACGACGGAAACAAGGAGGAGAACTGCCATATAGATGTTACCCGCTAAGGCTAGATAACGAGTTCCGGCAATTTTTTTAGAAAATGGGTAACCACCTAGGGTAATAAGCAGGATGGCAAAACCAACTACGGCATAAAACCACCAATCAAGAGGTTGATTTTTCATCATGATAAAAAGAATTTCACCAAGGTAACAAAAATGACCGAATAAAAAGAGAATTGTGCCTAAAAGAAATATCTTTTTATTTTTGGATATTAAAGCAATATCGCCAAGCACTCCCAAAAACGCTCCTATATATATAAGAGGATGGGTTGGTAAGGTGACCACCACAGCCAAAGCCAGAAAGAACACGCAAAATGGTTTGGTTATTTTGCGCAACATTTCTTTTTCTAGAAAGGCGGCTACCAATTGGACAATCGTCATAGCCACAAATAGGCCAAAAAATACATAGGTTATCGGTTGAAGCATAGTCTATATCTCCTAGTTGCTATTTTAACATTTTTAAAGGTTGAAAAATTACAAAATGTTTCGATTAGTTCTCATTGACTTGTTTAATTGATAAACTAATTCGCTTTTTCGCGAGGTCTAAAGCGATTACTTTTACTTTGACGATATCGTTGACAGAATATATCGAAGAAATGTCTTTGACGAATTTATTAGCGACTTCGGAAATATGAACTAATCCATCTTGATGAACATTAATGTCAACAAACATCCCAAAATCCATAATATTGCGGACTGTTCCTTGTAAAACCATCCCAACTTTTAAATCTTTGATGTCTTTGGCTTCTTGATTCAAAGTGACGATTTCAATATCATCACGAATGTCTCTTCCTGGCCGTTTAATTTCTTCAATGATATCAAAATAGGTCGCTTCACCGATTTGGAATTTAGTGAGAACTTCTTGCTTTGATATTTTTAATAATGCGTTTTCTTTCTTCTCACTATCATCACTAAGAAGGTCGATATTTGCTTGTTTTAATATGTATTTCGCTACTTCATATGATTCTGGATGAATTGAAGTTTGATCAAGTGGTTCTTTTCCGCCATAAATACGAAGGAAACCAGCGCATTGTTCGAAAGCTTTTTCGCCTAATTTAGGAACTTTTTTTAAGTCTTTTCTTGTGGCAAATGGTCCATTGTCTTTGAGGTATTGATAGATGTTTTCCGCGACTGTTTTATTAACTCCCGAAACATAATTTAATAGCGATGTTGAGGAGTTGTTGAGATTAACCCCGACAGTATTAACGGCGTCTTCCACCACTCCATGTAGGGCGGTACTCAATTTGGTTTGGTTCATATCGTGTTGATATTGGCCAACTCCGATGGCTTTAGGGTCAATTTTAACTAATTCACTGAGTGGGTCTTGTATTCTTCTTGCTAGAGAAATCGCACTGCGTTTTTCAACGCTTAAGTCAGGAAATTCTTCTTCCCCCAATTTGGAGGCACTATAAACAGAGGCGCCACTTTCATTAACAATAAATAATTTGACGGAAAACCCATTCTCTTTAATAATTTTGGATATTTCCATTTCACTCTCTCGCGAAGCGGTTCCATTTCCCAGGGCAATATAGTCAATTTTATTTTTCTTTAAAATATTGGCGATTTGTTGTCTAGCTCTTTGGACTTCGCTCTCCGAAGCAGCGGTTAAATAAACCACTCCAATTTCACTTGGTATGCCGTTTTTATTAACTAAAGCATATTTACAGCCAGTTCGAAAGCCAGGATCAAACCCTAAAACGGTTTTGTCTTTTAGAGGAGGCTGCAATAAAAGAGCTTTTAAATTCTTTTTGAAAACGATAAGAGATGTCTCTTCTGCCTTCTCGAATAAATCATTCCTAATCTCATTTTCTATCGATGGCAGAATCAATCTTTTTAACGAATCTTCAATCGCGAAAAGCATTTCTTCTTTGAACGCATTGTTTCGAATGTAATCATTCTCAATTCTTGCCTTAATTGGATCAATTTCAAAATCGAGTGTAACTTTCAAACATTTAAGGTTTTCACCACGATTAATGGCGAGAATACGATGAGGAGGAATGGAAGAGATTTTTTCTTGATAAGCAGCGTATTTACCAAAGGTATCTTTCTCATCCTTAGCTATTTCTTTGCTGACAATCAACCCTTCTCGATAAATATACTTTTTAATAAAGAAGCGATATTTGGCCTCATCACTAATCTCTTCAGCGATGATATCTTTGGCTCCCGAGAGAGCTTCTTGAGTACTATTAACACCTTTTTCAAGATTAATAAATGAGGCTAGGTAGGCATCATGATCATCGCGTTTTAGACCTTGTTTTAAATAAAGGGCCAAAGGTTCTAATCCTTTTTCTTTTGCGATACTCGCTCTTGTTTTACGTTTTGGTTTATATGGTCGATAAATATCCTCAAGTTCTGATAGAGTATTGACGTTTTCAATCGCCTCTTTTAAATCAGGAGTCAGTTTATTTTGCTCTTCAATTGAAGCTAGAACTGTCTTCATTCTCTCTTCGAGATTTCTAAGGTAGGTAAGAAGTTCAAATAGATCTCTTAATTCAGTATCAGACATGTTACCTGTCACTTCTTTACGATATCGGGCAATGAAAGGAATAGTGTCACCACTATCGATTAACTTTATTGTCGCATCAACTTGATTTATTTTGACATTTATTTTATCAGCTATTCGTTTTGAAATTATCATATTAATATTCTCCAAGTGGCTTATTATAACATAATAAATGTTACTGCTCCTACATGGGAGAGAAAATGATGCATCGCTATATTTCATTAAAAATGCGATTTGATATAAAAAATGATAAACTTAAGTTATGAAATATGCCCTTATAACTGGAGCTAAATCGCTCCTCGCTCATTCAGTAATACATTCGATTAAAGATGATTATTTCTTCTTTTTAGCTGATATTGATCCATCCTTAAAAGAAATGTATAAAGATTTGCCTAATTTAGATTTCATAATTGGTGATATCACAAAAGAAAGTACGATTAATGCCATCTTTGAACAAATTGAAAAGCGAACAGACAAGCTTGATCTTATTATTCATATGGCCGGTATTGTCGAGTTGGGTTCGTTAGTGGAAATAAACATCAGTGCATTAAAGAAAGTATTTGAAATCAATCTCTTCAGTATTTATCAAATAAATCAAAAGTTATTTCCATTGCTCGTTAAGGCCAAAGGGCGAATTATTCATGTCAGCAGCGAATATGGCCGCCTTTTAGGGCTTCCTTTTCACTCTTTCTATACGATGAGCAAACACGCCTTAGAAATATATAACGATAGTTTAAGAAGAGAGATAAGAGAATTTGGTATTAAAGTGATCAAAATAAGACCTGGCGCTTTTAAAACATCGATGCAATCGAGAATTACTTCTCAATTTGAACAACAAGTTGAATTTACCAAGCTTTTTAAAACTCGCCTCACTAAATTGCAAAAGCTTATGCTCGGAGAATTAAAACGTGCAAAAGATGCCAAAAAAATTGTCAAAACCTTTCGTAAAGCAATTTATAAGCCTAATCCCCGCAAAGCGTATAATGTCGGGAATTCTTTAAAGATGAAAATGCTCAATTTATTACCAAGTGGTTTACAAGACTGGGCATTGGGAAAATTCTTTTAATTTTATTTATATAGACTTCTGAGTTCTTTAGCTTTTTGTTTTACCTCATCGCTAATACGGAATGAATCAGATATTTTTTGAATACCTTTTCCAATAATATTGTAATGTAAAGGCTTCTTTGCTATAAATTTTAGCACTTCTTCAGGATTAAAAATTGCTAGGTCAGCGAGTAACCAAGCCTCCGCCATTTGGACATAATATTCATCGTCATCGTGATATAAATCGAGTATTCGTTTTGTTTGAATGGGATCTTTTTGAAATCCAGCTAAAAAGATGACATAACCCCATCTTCTAGCAAATGGAAGTGGATGACGGACATATTCTTTAGCTTTGTTATAAACAAAATCAAATGAGGGGGCTTTGTTGTTACGAATGAGTTGAGGAAGCATATCAACGTGCCACCAATCATTAAAGTCTTGAAAATGCCCTTCAATAAATTCAATTTGTTTTTCAAAACTTACAATTGTCTTTAATGAGACATAAAAATAAATTCGAAGAATCGAACCGCTTTCTTTGATATGACTATAGAGCGGGGTGACATCTACTCCATCTTTTAAGTATCGTTCTGCAATACTATCCACATCAGCGGTTCTAATTTTTTTAAATTTTGATAAAAGTTGTTTGGTTTGTTCGTAAATCATAGATAAATCCCGATAAAAGTTTAACACTAATAATAAAAACTCACCATGCTTTGGTGAGTCAATTGATTAAATTTTTAGGTCGCCGTCTTTAATCCACTTTAATTTTCTAAAGAGTAAATCAATAGCGAAGACTAATACGAGAGGGGCGAGAATCTGAAAACCAAACACTCCTACCCAGGCTTGCCAACTATCAAATCCCATCGAACTAAAGGTTCCAATTTGGCCAACTAATCCTGCGGTTCCCATTCCCGCGCTCGGACCGACACAAGCCAAATGAAGCCAACATGTCGATACTGGTCCTAAAATAGCTGAAGCTATTATTGTAGGAAGCCAAATGATAGGCTTTTTTACAATATTTTTGAATTGGAGCATGCTCGTTCCAATCCCGATAGATATCATTGTGCCGATGTTGTTGTCCTTTCGCGATTGAATCATAAATCCAATCATTTGCGTTGAGCAACCGATAATGGCGGCTCCACTAGCCAGAACTAAACCAGAATAATTAGGGTCAGCTAAAGCTGTGGCGACATCCATTCCCACGGGGAGCGAGAGAATCATTGCGGCGATTGCCGCGCTGCTAATTGGAGCCGTAAGAGCCATGCCCATTAAGACAGAGACAACAACGCCCATCACTAATGGAACAGTATTTGTTGAACTATTAATTAGCCATTGGACACCATAGGTGACATAGATGGCCGGATAGCGAATCGCAAGAGATAGAATAAGGCCAAAAACGGCTCCGAATAAAGGTATTAATATAAGGTCGACTGGAGTTTTCTTGCGCAATATTAATTGCATAAGTAAGGCAACAGAAATGACAACAATTAAAATAGTCAAGGGATCGCCAATTTTAATACCGTCGGCAAGAGGATGGTTCGGCAAAGTGACAAATTTAGTGGTTAAAGAGAAATAGGCGGCTAATTCACCGACAAATCCTAAAACAATAACTTTTAGAGGATCAAATTTTAATGCTAGACCAACCCCAACGCCGATGCCAAAGCCTGTAATAACTTGTAAAACAAAAGAAAGACCACTACTACCAGTGCCAATAACGCTAACCATAAAATCACAAAACGGATTGCCCTGACCGTAATTAAATAGTGTACCAATGGTTCCGAAGATAGTACCAATGATAAGAGTAGCGAAAAAGCCGTAAGCCATTCCATTCAAACTTTTAAGGAAATAGTCACCAACTTGCTTTCGGGTAATCTTCTCTTTTTCCATGAAAATTATGATAGTTTAGTTTAGAAGAAAAAGCATCACAATTTTATTGTTGATGAAAAAGATACTCCTTTTGATTATTGGAAAACAAAGGGTGTCTAGCTAAAAATCTATTACTTTATGTCTTCTACCAAAAGATGTAACTTGTCATCGATAGAGAGCCCATGATACGTCTTTCATTGAAGATTTCAATTTTGTCTTCTTTGTTCCTCGCTCCTAAAACATAAAGAAGTGGTAAATAGTGATCTGGGGTGGGAATAGCAAAATTGCTATTTTTTATATGCATATAATCAATTAAAGTCTCATCATCACCCTCAATAATGTATTTTTTAACCAGCAAATCAAAAGATTCAGCCCATGAGAAACCATTATTTTCGTTATACCAATCAACCATCATTAAATTGTGAACAATGTTGCCACTTCCGATAATCATTACACCTTCTTCACGAAGGGTTTTGAGAAGTTTTCCAATTTCGTAATGTTCTTGAGGAAATAGTCGCCGATTAATGGACAATTGGACGACTGGAATGTCCTTGTTTGGATACATTTTAGTCAGCACTGACCAAGTCCCATGATCGACACCCCAAGAGTTATCGATTTGGAGTTTATCTTTTAGCAGTTCTGATAAACGATGGGCAAGCCACGGAGCGCCTGGAGCATTATAATTTACTTGGTATAGTTCTTTGGGAAATCCATACATATCATTAATAATCGCTGGATGTTCTTGGTCATTCGTATAAGTGCCATCATCATACCAGTGGGCAGAAATGGCCAAAATAGCTTTCGGTTTTGGTAGAGTTTTGCCTAATCTTTCCCAAGAACGAGTAAACTCGTTATCCAAAATAGCATTCATTGGTGAGCCATGTCCGACAAAAATCACTGGCATTCTTTTATGTTCCATAAGCTACCTCATCTTTATCTTAACATTCAAGAAGACTTGAAGCGATAAAAAAAGTCTGACACATTTCGTATCAGACTAAGGCATTACAAATGTGTGTAAACAACAAGTTTGATACAAATAGGCTAAAATGCCATAGGTGTAACAACAAGTTTGATACACTGGTGGAAGATAAAACTATTTCAAAGGAATTCTTCTTACAATATAGTGATTACATCTTGGACAATAATATCTATTTGTCTCTTCATCAAAGTTATGTTTTGTGAGTTTGAAATTACAATTACAAGTGAACTTTTGTCCTATATTAGCAAAGAATATATAATTTTCAAATCCATCGATTGTATCAGTAGGACCATCAAATAATTCTTCATAAATTAATAGCAATCTCTTGTGGTCATCACTATCCCTAAAAATGGCAACGCTGTATTCTTTATAATCTTTAATTTTACCACTATCAGACATGACGATCGAACTAATAGCACCACTAAATGCCCCTGCAATTAATAATGGGTTTAAAGACATAATACTTAATACTGCTAAAGTACCCATCAAGATTTTAAAGCCTAATCTCTTTCTATTCTTATTAATTTCATCGTTTAACTTTTTATATAATTCATTGAGGATTTCTCCTTCCAAACAAATTACTTCTGTATGATTATTTATTTGATCTGCTAATTCATTATATGTATAGACTGGTGTATAAGAAAATTTGTAATTTAATTTTTTCATACTAGTATTGCTCCTAAAATTTTATTTATTATAGCATATTGATGACCTATAGGTCTACATAACTACAAAAAAAGCCTAGCAGGTTTAATCCCACTAGGCGTCTTTTACTTTATAGTAGTTTCTATGGTTCTTTCTAATCCAACCTGGAACTTGAATGTGATCTTACATCTATCGTTGATGGTTACCGATTCCACCAATCTTTTAAAGATTTCATCATCAAACTCTTCAGTTGGTTCTAAAGCATTTAAGGTATTGAGTATCTCTTCTAATAATATTCTCTTGCTTGATTAAAAATGCATTTAGACAAGTTCTGAAAGTAAAATTTTTCTTAGCCCAGTTTTTAGATACAACAATATCTTTTCTTGGTTGCATATCCATAAGCTTAAGGAGA
>JAEZSD010000062.1 GCA_023422095.1 Bacillota bacterium | reverse complement strand
TACTCCTACTGTTAAATACTCAGTTAATGGTGGAACAGCCACTTCAATTTCAGCATCTAGCACCGCTTACACCGTTACTGGTCTCTCAGCTTCTTCATCTCTAACAATTCAAAACGGCAATACAACTAATACACAATTAAGATTCAAAACAATTGCCCTTACTTATAGCGTCGCGGGTCAAAGCGAAAAAATTGTCGATGGTCTTTCGGCTTCTTATTCTGGCGGAAACGTTTATGTCGATGGTTCTTTAAACACAGCTTTGGTTAGTGTTACGGCCTCATATACCGATAGCGCAACATATCCAAATTCTATTTTAAATAGTAGTGATTATTCGCTTAGCGGATTCTCCAGCTCGACAGCTGGTCAAAAGACCGTTACTGTTACCTATACTGGTTCTCTGTCGACCTCTACTACTCCAATGACAACAACATTTAGTGTGAACGTTGTTGCTGATACGTTGACAGATGTCAATGTTACAAATAGCAACACATATCACCCTGGCGATACTATTTCTAAGAACGATATTACCGTCACCCTTTCCTATGCAAGTGGCACCTCGACTACTACTTCTAATTTCACATTTTCAAGTGAAGGATATCAATTCACTTATACAGATGCCAACAGCGGCGGTTCAAATACCTCCAAACAATTCTCAGTTGTTTATGGTGGCAGCTCATATAATTTTTCGGTTAATGTATCGCGCATATCGTATTCAATAGTAAGTGATTCCACAACCTCATTAACTGGTACTGAATTCAACGCATCGACGGTATCAAAAAGCAGCGCCACTCCAAGCGCAACTTCAGTCACAATTGGTGGAGTTAACTTCACAGTGACCACAAATGCTTATATCTATTCATCCTGTCTATCGTTTGCTAAAACCACTGGTTCAATCGTCAATTCGACCGCTTTTAGTAGCGATTTAGCATCCGTTTCATATGTAGAAAAATCCGGTTTTAGACAAGATGCCGTCCTCACTATTAGTAAGGATGCAAATACCTGGGTTGCTTATTCTGAGGTTGAAATCGCAAGCGGTGGTTATCGATTCTTCAAAATTGAATATACGAGCACCTCTACTTTATATAGCAATATCTCCTCCATTAGTTACACTTTAGCAGGGAATGATAACGCCTCTAACGTCGCAAACTATGTTATGTACGAAGATACAAACAACCAATGCACAACAAAGTTGAGCGAAGCCATTGACAAATTAAATACCATGTCCGAAACAGAAAAAAATTCTTTCTGGACATCAAATTCTTATGTCGTTTCAACCGCTAGAGAAAGACTATTAGCGTGGGCAACACATGAAGGCAAAGAATTAACTTATAGTGATGGCGTTTTCCAAATCAGTAATTCGAGAAATATTAGTTCGATTTCTGATCAAACAAACAATTCCTTACTCATTATGGTTATCTCAATTTTTGGTCTTACAGCTGTTGGTGGGTTTTTCTTCCTTAAACGGAAAAAAGAAAACTAAGCCTTCTATTAAACATGAATAAATAATTGACCAGTTAACTGGTCTTTTATTTTTATTCTGAATCACCTTTATATACCTATAAAATACCTCTTCATGATATGATAACGGCATGAAAACTTTATTAAAAAACGCTCGCATCTTAAAGATGAATGATGAGCCCCTCCTACATGGTGATATTGTCATCGAAAATAAAATCATTGTTTTTATTGGCTCAAATAGTGATAATTACGGCCCTTTTGACATCGTTCATGACTGTCATGGAAATGTATTAATGCCCGGCTTTAAAAACGCTCATAGCCATAGCGCAATGACTTTCTTGAGAAGCAAGACTGATGGTCATTCTCTTCATGATTGGCTTTTCAATGTCGTTTTTCCACGAGAAAAATTACTGACCCCCAGTGATGTATACCATCTTTCTAAGATTGCTTATCTAGAATATTTAACTAGTGGTATTACCGCTTGTTTCGATCAGTATTACTTTCCATTAATGTCAGGACAAGCTGCAAAAGATATTGGCATGCGAATTTTGCTTCTTGGAACGTTTAATCACGAAACAAACGCTGAAGATCTTGTCAATCTTTTAAACCATTATAAAACCGATAAAGACAGCCTCGTTAAATACTGTTTTGGAATGCATGCTGAATATACTGCCCAAGCTGATGAAATTGAAGCATTAAAGAAAGCAATTCATATAGCTAGAGCCCCATTCTTTGTTCATATTAGTGAGACAAAAGGAGAGGTAGAGGATTGCTTTGTTCGAAGAGGAATGTCTCCAGTTGCCTTTTTCGAAAAAGAAGGTTTTTTTGATTATGGTGGAGGCGGATATCACTGTATATATTTTAATGACGAAGATGTTGAGATTTTTCGAAAACATAATCTCAGTGTTATCACCTGTCCAGGAAGCAACTCAAAACTCGCTAGTGGTATTATTCCATTAGAAAAATATCGTCAAGCTGGAATAAATATAGGCATTGGAACTGATGGGCCAGCCAGTAACAATTGTTTGGATATGTTTAAAGAAATGACCCTCGCTTTTAGTCTAAGCAAATTAAAAACCCAAGACCCTCGCTCTTTACCTGCTTATGAAGTCTTAAAAATGGCAACTGTTAATGGAGCAAAAGCCATGGGGTTAGATGATTGCGATATACTCGAAATAGGCAAGAAAGCCGATATCATTGAAATAGATTTATCCAAGCCCAATATGCAGCCACTAAATGATATTATTAGCAACATTGTTTATAGCGGTTCCAAAGATAATATTAAAATGACAATGATTGATGGAAAAATACTTTACCTCGAGGGTAAATTCTTAATAAGTGAATCACTTGAAGACATTTACAAAAAAGTTCAAGATATCACTGATCGCATTGAAAAAGAACTTGCCTCTTCTTAATCGTAAAATATCAATATTTAATAAAATAGCCCGCAAAAACGGGTTATTTTTATACTTATTATTTACAAATTAGTTCTTTTAAGGACTTCTCGCTCAACAAATCATGAACTTGTTGATAACGAGCAATAACTAATTTTTTTGTTTTAAAATACAAATCATTGATGATTTTGTCTTCACTAGTTTTTGCCTTCAAATATGCAGTTTCTGAAGTGTTGTTTAACTGCTCTTCAATAACTGTTAATAGACATCTTCGATAAAGCGATATAATCGATGTTTCAAGCCAATAATCAAAGTGGCAATTCGGGAAATTTTGTTCAGCTTTTTTAAAAGCAATATAGAAAGGTAAACCGTCATTTGGGTTATGCCATAAATCGACATATGCATAATCAAATGTATGAAGCTTTTTAATATAGGAATATGCATCTGCACATATGACTTTAACTTTGTTTTTGTGAGCAAACTGGGGAAGAATATTTTGGTTAAAGAAATCAATGATTTTTTGATCCTTTTCGATAATAGTGAGTGATTTGACTTCATCTTTTTGAATGGCATGAAAAACGAAATATCCCATACCTAAGCCAAAGGTCACAACATTACCATGGGCGTGGTTGATTGGACCGACATGGGTGTTTATTTCATTTGGTATAATCGACATCCAAACCTCGCCATTTTGAGCAAGGGTCAAATACTCAACCTCCGAGGGGAAATAACCAACTTTTTGGACTTCGCGATAATCTTCTTCAATAACACTAATTTCATCATATGAAAAAGCTTGGTAAGGCTTATAAGACTCTTTTTTAAAAGTGTAACTGCCAAATGTTGTTTCTGAGATTTTTAATGATTGAACATATAAATCGTTTAAAATGATTTTTTTATCTAAACATTTAAGGTCAGGCTTAATTTGCTTTTGCACAATATCGTTGTCTTCTTCATTTGACAAAACAACACCGCATTTAGCTAACATCTTAATCAAATAATCTTCTTCTGAATCGGCTACTTCATTGTCTTCAGAAATCTTAAAAAAATACTGGAGCATCTCTGCGATAGAAATATTAATATTCTTGATTTCCAAGAGGTGATTAATTTTATTAAGATCTGGTGGATTAATTGTAAATTTCACATCCATATTTTATCAGCAATCCATCCAAGAAAGTAGGAATTGTCTTTTAAAAATGTTAAAATACGGCATGGCTCTAAAGAAAGCATATTGCACTCATTGTCACGTGAGTGATGAGAAGGATCGAATTTTTGAAGTAAATTCTGACGCTGAGGCGTGTTTTTGCCCACGCTGTATGACCAAATATGTTCCGTCAATTCCTATCAATGCTTTTGAAGCATTCATCACCAAACAAATCAATCAGGCTGATAGAAATCTTTTTTCAGCGATTGGCTACTATAAATCATATGTAATGTATGCCCGCGTCCTAGAATTCGATCCGAACAATATTCACGCATTATTTGGAAGATTGCTTGCTCTTGTCTATATGTCAAGTTTAAGGAAAACCCATTTTCAAAGTGTCATTTTATTACTTAATGATGAAAAAGAAATTTTTCGAAAAGTCTCAAATGAAAAAATGTATCTCACTTTTTTACATCGTGTTTGTTATGCACTTGACGAGTATTATTCCCTCTTCCGAAAAAAACTAATCACCCATCATTATTTTTATGATGTTGATTGCATAAAATTGTATTACAAAAACTTGAATGATATTGAAAAACTAAAGGCCATTATTCTAAAAGAATACTATTTCATAAAAGCTCGTCATGATGAACCCGAAGTTAAACTGGCTATTGCCTCTTTAGAAAAATCAGTCAGTTCTCAAAGAGAAGAAATGAACAAAAAATGGATAACTGCAGATGGATATGCTTATGGTTATGTTGGTACATCTGAATCTGGCGATCTTCTCCTTGGTCGAAGCGATAAGCTCAACACTGTAAAAATTGCGCATTATCACCCAAAAGCTTTATCTCATGAAAGATCAAACAAAAAAAATATGTTGATCAAAGACCAAGTTTTTCCTAATTTTTTGTTTCTTTATCGGCTTGAAAAAATCTCTCTTCCGGCAACGATTGTTCTCTTTATTTTAAGCATCATTAGTTTGATTTGTACTTTAGTTTTTCAAACGACAGTTTTACATCAAATACTTGTAGTGGTTACGTGTTTAATGTTCGCGGCTGCGATTGCTTTCCTTGGCGCTTATTTCTTTAGTTTATATCGCTTAGTTAAACGTCAGCGTTTAATAAGTTGATTAATTCTTAAATAGGTTAATAGTTTATTGAGAGCTTTTCCCCGGTGGGAAAGTTTATTTTTTATTTCTTGGCTCATTTGAGCGTAAGTCAAACAGCTTGTATCCTCAATAAAAATTGGATCAAACCCAAAACCGGTTTCACCGCGAGATTCTAAAGCGATTTTTCCTGGTACACGAGCTTCGAAGCGAAGGGGCTTATCTTCGATGTTCAAAAGAGCAATACTACATACAAATGTTGCTTTTCTATCTTTGTTATCCAGTTGTTTTAATATTTCGTTTATGGCGTTTTTATGGCCATTGTATTTTTGGGCAAATCGGGCGGAGTGCAAACCTGGTTGATTATCCATTGCTTCAATTTCTAACCCAGAATCATCGCTGATAATGGGTAAATTAGTTAACTTTTTTATCGCTAAAGCTTTAATAAGAGCATTTTCAAAATATGTTTGTCCATTTTCTTCGACATCTTCAGATTGAATATTTAAATCTTTCAAACCATAAACGACGATACCATGAGGAGCAAGAATTTGGCGGACTTCCTCCAATTTATGAGGATTATTGGTCGCCAACACCATTTCATAATTCATATTAACTGTTATATGCGACAACGCTAATTCCTAACCCGTTATTTCCCAAATGAATAAAAAAGACCGGTCTCACTGTTCTAATGCGAGAAACATTAATCTTTGGAAAGTTTGTGGTAATTAGATTAACTAATTTTTCCGCCAAATCGTTCTGTTGCAAATCGATGATCTTTACAAACAGTGTCGTAAATTTATCAGAAAAAGATTTGATAGTATTAATAAAGGTGCCAATTACTTTAGCCATGTTTAACTCTTTTTTAAAGAGTCTCAATTTACCATCTTGCATCTCAATGATGGGTTTAATGTGTAAAATAGTACCTAATAAACCGGCGAT
>JAEZSD010000093.1 GCA_023422095.1 Bacillota bacterium | reverse complement strand
AATTCTATCCACTTTTGACTACATATATGTCAAAGTTTCACATATACTATTTTAGAATAAGGTAATCGAGGTTTAATTTATGGACATTAAGGAACTTAACGATCAAGAACAGGCCAGAAGAGAAAAGCTCCCTAAGTATAGAGAGCTTGGCGTTGACCCATTCGGTCAATCTTACAAAGTCAGTCATCAAATTTCTGATATTCGTTTAATATGTGGCAAAAAATCTGCAAAAGCACTGGAAAAACTACATCTTGAAGTGTCCATTGCCGGAAGGATTAAAGCTCTCCGAAGAATGGGAAAAGCTTCTTTTATTAACATTACTGATAAAACTGGAAACATCCAGGCTTATGTTGGAATCGATGTTATCGGTGAGAAATCTTATAATGTTTTCCGTTTAGCTGACCTTGGCGACATCGTTGGTATAAAAGGCTACATCATGACCACCAAGACCGGTGAACTCACCATTAAGGTTTTGAAATATACCCACCTCACCAAATGTTTACATCCCTTACCAGAAAAATTCCATGGACTAACTGATATCGAAGAGAGAAGCAGAAGAAGATACCTCGATCTCATCGTCAACGATGAATCAAGGAATATCGCTTTTACTCGTCCAAGAATTATTCGTTCCATCCAACATTTCCTAGATAGCAAAGGCTTCGTTGAAGTTGAAACCCCAGTCCTTAATCCTATTTTAGGTGGTGCAAACGCTCGCCCATTTATCACTCATCACAACACTCTCGATCGCAACTTCTATTTAAGAATCGCCACTGAATTACCATTAAAGAGACTAATTGTTGGCGGTATGGAGAAGGTTTACGAAATTGGGCATATGTTCCGCAATGAAGGGATGGATGCCAGCCATAATCCAGAGTTTACCTCTATCGAAATTTATGAAGCTTTCTCAGATTTAAAACACATTGGTTCTCTCACTGAAAAATTGATTAGAACTGTCGCTAAAGAAATCACCGGAAGTGCCATTATAACCTATCAAGATAAAATCATTGATTTTAAAAAGCCATTCCGCTGGGTTTCTATGAACGAACTCATCAAGGAAAAAACCGGCGTTGATTTTGCGAAAGACATCAAGACTTTTGAAGAAGCAAAAGCTATTGCTGATCAATACAAAATTCATCTCGACAAATTCAAAAATACAGTTGGTTATGTGATGAATGAATTATATGAAGAATTATGCCAAAACGAATTAATTCAACCAACATTTGTTTATTCCTATCCAATCGAAGTTTCTCCTCTTACTAAAAAAGGAAAAGATCCTCGCTTCACTGAAAGATTTGAGTTATTCGTCAACGGAAAAGAGATTGGAAACGCTTACACTGAATTAAATGATCCAATTGATCAAAGAGAGAGATTCATTGCTCAACTCAAAGCCAAAGAATTAGGGGATAGCGAAGCTAATGAAATGGATGATGATTTCGTAGAAGCACTTGAATATGGTATGCCTCCATCAGGTGGTGTTGGCCTCGGAATTGACCGCTTGGTAATGCTATTAACTAACCAGGCTTCAATTCGCGAAGTGATACTATTCCCCACCATGAAGGATAGATAGAAAATTAAGGAACTTTTGTTCCTTTTTTCTCTTGTTTGAAAAAAACACAAAGTTTAACGCTCTTTATATGTAGGCGATGCGTATGTGTAACACAAGCGCTTGACCTCATTCCTTTGGAAATGTATAATTACAAGTGCTATTTATAGCATTACTCTCTGCTACTTCTTGTGAGTAGCCAGATAGACCAAAGGGAGGTAAAAAAATGCGCAATTACGAAATTATGTACATTTTGAAGGCCGATTTAGATGAAGCCGGACGCGCAACTGAGAAAGAAAATCTTCACAAGCTTCTCACCGATAATGGTGCGGAAGTCAAGAAGGTTGACGAATCACTTGGTTTGCGTGAGTTAGCTTATCCTGTTAAGGATGAAGTTAAAGGCTACTATGTTGTCATTAAAGTGTCCGCTGGTGACCAAGCGTTGTATCAATTCAATCGCAAAGTTCGCCACAATCCGAATGTGTTACGTCATTTAGTTGTCGTCGAACACGAGTAAGGAGGATAATCATTTATGATTAATCGTGTAGTTCTTGTAGGTCGCTTAACCCGCGATCCTGAGCTCAAAAAGACCAATTCCGGTAATTCTGTTTGTTCATTCACCATTGCGGTTGACAATCGGATGAAAAATCCTGACGGAACAAAATCCGCCAGTTTCATTCCTGCCGTCGCATTCAGCCAATCGGCTGATAGTATGAGCAAATTCACCAGAAAAGGTTCATTGGTAGGTGTCGAAGGCCGTCTAAGTCAACGTTCATATCAACGCCAAGATGGCACTAAAGCTAGTGTCCTTGAAGTAGTTTGTGATTCCGTTCAATTTCTTGAGCCAAAAGCTGCTATGGCAGTTGAAAATGGCGATGTAATTGGTGGTGTATCCCCAATTGAAAATGAAGGAAAGAATCTCGATTCATTAGACTTGCCAGACGATGACCTTCCATTCTAATAAGAAAGGAATATTAAAATGGCATTCAAAAAGGTTAGACCACACAAAAAAGTATGTTTGTTCTGTAAATCAAAGAGCGAATTTATTGATTATAAAGATGTGGAATTACTAAAAACTATGGTTACTCCAAATGGAAAGATTTCTCCACGCAGAGCAACTGGAACTTGTGCTAAACACCAGAGAGAGTTAGCTAAAGCTATTAAGAACGCTCGTCTCATGGCTCTTCTTCCATACGTTGAAGACTAGTCACTTGTTTAACGCGTAAATAAGTATCAAAAAAGACCATTAACTAGATGGTCTTTTTTATTGTTTCCGAAATACAATTATTCGCATTTCGTAAATTGTATTTAATAAAAATGACAATATTATATATAATATAGGCACAGGAGTTACTCTATGGGCAAAACAATCAAAAATATTAAAATCTGGTCGTTCATTTTAATTATCATTCAATTGGTAATTATTGCCACATTTTGTGTCCTTTATTTTAATAACTTTTTCTCAATTACCACTTATGTCACCCCTATTATTATTGTTCTTTCTGCTACAATCCTAGTATTTATTGACTCTTTATTTGTGTGGATTTTTTCCTTGCGCATCTCCTCTCTTCGCCAAAAAACGGATCTTCATGCCGCTGAAGTCATCGGAAGTGACGTTCAAGAAGCGTATAACTTTGCGATGATTGGCTTAGCGGTTACAAACGACAAAGATATCGTCATCTGGACAAACGATTTGTTCAAAGATCGCCATATTGATATTATCGATACCAACATTTTTGCTTGGCATAGTGATCTGCTTCCTTTAAAGGAAAACGATAATCCTGATTCGACCGTAAAAATTGTCATCAACTCCCGTAACTATGAAACTAAGTATCTTCAAGAAGCAGGACTTTGGATATTTAAAGATATCACCGACTTTGAATCAGTGTTTTCCTATTCGAAGGAACAAGCCCCTGTCGTTGGCATTCTCGCGATCGATAACTATGATGATGTTGTTCGTGGTGAGGACGACTTCAATGATATTGTCACTAAAGTGAAAAACGTCATATTTAACTACGCGAAGGAATACGGAATATTGCTTAGAAGAGTAAAAAACGATAACTATTCAATGCTTTGTAACTTTGATAGTTTTTCAAAGATGAAGGAAGATCACTTTTCAATTATTGATAAAGTTCGTCAAGTCTCTTCTAAAGAAGAAATACCCCTTACACTTTCAATTGGCTTAGCTCGGGACTTTCCCGATGTTATTAAACTAAATGAATTAGCTAATGCCGCCTTAGATATTGCTATGTCTCGTGGAGGAGACCAAGTTGTCGTTAGCGTATTTGGCAGTGAAATGGAATTTTATGGTGGAAAAACGGAAGCTCAAGAAAAACGCAACCGCGTTAAGGTTAGAGTCCTAGCAGATTCCCTTATTAGTTTAATAAAGAACTCATCTAATGTTTTAATCATGGGCCATACTGAAATGGACATGGATGCATTTGGTGCCTGCCTTGGTATCAAATCAATTTGTGACCGATTAGAAAAACCATCAATTATTGTTGCGGATTTAAAAAATACTGAAACAAAAGCCCGATCGACTATTACCACTTCCTTTGGAAAAAACGAATTGGATGAACTAATCATCAATACGAACGAAGCCCTTTACAAGGTTTCTGCTGATACCTTGCTTATCGTGGTCGATGTCCATATTCCCTCAATGGTTATGGCACCAAAGTTACTTGAAAAATGTTCTAAAGTTGTGGTTATTGATCATCATCGCCGGGCTGAAGATTACATTGAAAATCCTGTCTTTAACCATATTGATGCCGCAGCTTCTTCAACCTGTGAATTAGTTGCTGAATTTATTCGCTTCTCTTCAATCAACCCACGAATTGAAATCAACCCGATATATGCCACGATTATGCTCTCCGGTATTTTCCTCGATTCTTCCTACTTTAAGAGCAAGAGTACTGGCTTGAGAACTTTTGAAGCCGCCACTATTCTAAAAGAATACGGAGCAGATAATTCCTTAGCTTACGACTTCCTAAAAGATGATTTTGAAGAACATAAAGCTGTCACTGATATTATCGATAATCTCGAACATCCATTCTACGGAGTGGTCGTAGCCGCTGCTGGTGAAGATAAAGTATTCGACCAAACCACATTTGCTAAAGCTGCCAACGAATGCTTAACCTTTAAAGGCATTCACGCCGCTTTTATCGTTGGAAAAACCGGTAATCGAGATATAAGAATTTCAGCGCGAAGCGATGGTACGATTAATGTTCAAATCATCGCCGAAAAACTCGGCGGCGGCGGACACTTTAGTAGCGCTGCTGTCGCATTTGATAGTTCTTCGATTAACGAAGTTAAAACAGCTTTACTCAATGTCTTAGATGCAAATTTAACTGAAGCGACAAATGATGCTAAAAAGTCTAGAGTCAACAAGGAGGATTAGTGGAATGAAAGTGATACTTTTAAAAGATGTCAAAAAAGTGGGAAAGAAAGATCAAACTATCGAGGTAAGCGATGGATATGCTCTCAATTTTTTGCTTCCCAATAAACTCGCTGTCCAAGTGACAAAAAAGAGCCTTGAAGTACTCGATACCCAAAAACAAGTAATACTCGATAATGAAGCCAAAGCGAAAGAAATTGCTTTGCAAATCGCCAAACAATTAGAAAATATTACCGTTAAAATACCCATGAAATGTGGTAAAGACGGAAAACTATTTGGCAATGTCTCTTTGAAAAAAGTTGAAGAGGAACTGGCAAATGCTCATCATCTAACAATCGATAAGAGAAAATTCGTCGATAAGAGTCCAATTAACTCTCTTGGTTTTTTTAAACTTTCAATTGAACTTTATAAAGGCGTCATAGGAATCGTAAACGTTCATGTTATAGAGGAGGGAAAGTAAATGGCAGCACAAAAAAGCACAACCAATTTTTTGCCTTCTAACCCTCAGGCTGAGCAAGCCTGTATCGGCTCGGCTTTTCTGAGTCGTGATGCTCTTTATACGGTCATCAGCGAACTAGACACCGATGATTTTGCTGAAGCGCGAAACCAAACTTTGTTTCGCGTTTTAAAAACCTTAGCGGAAAGAAAAGTAACGGTCGACGTCCTAACGGTCACTGAAGAATTAGTTAATCTCAAATGTCTCGATGAGATTGGTGGAGTGGAATACCTTCAACAATGTTCAGATTCGATGGTGGCAATCTCTAGTCTCGATTTCTATATCTCAATTGTCAAAGATCAATCAGTGCTTCGTCATATGTTGACGACGATTCGCGATATCGATCACGATTATCTCAATTCCGAAATTGAAAACATCAACGATTTCATCGCTAATAGTGAACAAAAATTCAAAGATTCAACCGAAAAGAGAAGAGTTTCAACCTTCAAAAACATGGAAGAGATTACTAAAGCAGTCCAGATGAATATCAATGCTCAGCATGGAAATTATGAAGATGGAGTGACTGGTTTAACATCGGGTTACCCCAATGTCAATAAATATACGGCTGGCTTCCAAAAAGGTGAACTGACGATTATTGCTGCTCGCCCTTCTGTGGGGAAGACCGCTCTTGCTCTTAACTTTGCATATAAGGCCGCTACTCGCGCAAACGTACCAGTCGCCATTTTTTCTTTAGAAATGTCGAGTGAATTATTGGTCAAGCGTCTCGTCGCCTCTGCTGCTAGTATTCCTTTGGATAAAATAAATACCGGTGTTCTAAACGCAGTTGATCGAGCGGAACTTTCTAACGCGATCCGTGAAGTTTCAACTGTCCCTATTTTTATTGATGATTCATCAGGAATCCGCTTGATGGACATCGTCGCTAAATCCCGTCAATTACAAGCAAAATATCCTAATCTAGGTATGATTATTGTCGACTATCTCGGCCTTGTTACAACGGGTGAAAAATCTCGAAACCCCGATTCGAGACAAGAAGAAGTTCGCAAAATATCTCTTACCTTAAAAGCCTTAGCGAAAGACTTAAAAATCCCTGTCGTCGCTGTTTCTCAGTTGTCTCGTGAAGTCGAAAAACGCGATAATAAACGACCGATGATTTCTGACTTAAGAGATTCAGGTTCTATTGAACAAGATGCTGACGTGGTCATGCTTTTATATCGTGAAGACTATTACAGTCAATATAAAAAAGAGAGTACTCGTACCGCCAATAAGCAACTGAAAGACATGTCTTATTCAGAGAAATTTGAAGCCACCAAAGCGGCTCAATTAAAACAGATGAACGAATCCATTCCTGGGAATGCTTCCTACGTGGAAGTCAATATCGCAAAGAACCGAAATGGTCAAACTGGCATCGCTGGATTATTCTTCTTCAAGAGTTTTGGGCGTTTTGAAGCTCCCACTCCTGAATGGGAGAACCAAATGCGCACTCTGAGCAGTAGCGATATCGACTAACTTTATCTTATGTACTTTAATATTATATCCAGCGGTTCAAAGGGTAACGCTACCCTTGTTATTCATCACGAAACAGTTATTCTCATCGATATGGGGATTTCTTTGTCTCGCTTGAATGAAGGGCTCGAGGAAGTTGGCTTGAACATTAAAGATATAACAGCAGCTGTTTTCACTCACAACCACACCGATCACATTAAAGGAATTCAATTCCTTTCTCCTAAAATCATGTACGCTTTGGAAGGAACACTGCCGACCTCCTTAAGTAATGTCATTCAACTATACGAACCTTTTGTTATTGGAGATATTACTATCACCGCAATAAAAACCAGTCATGACGCAGTTAATCCATGCGGCTTTGTTTTACAAAGTGGTAATGAAAAATTAGTGTATATCACTGACACCGGTGTATTTTGCCCTGAATCACTTGAATACGCCAAGAATCCCAACTATTTAATTATTGAATCTAATCACGATATTCAAATGCTTCTTCATACTGAAAGAACATACGATTTAAAAGCTCGCATCTTATCCAGCCATGGTCATTTGTGCAACGAAGATTCAGCGATTGCGACTTGTGAGATTATTGGTCCAGACACCAAAGAAATTGTCTTAGCCCATTTATCCGAAGAAGCAAACACACCCGAGCTTGCTTTAGCCGCCTATATTTCAATATTCCGCCATTTTGGGCTCGATATTGATAAATATCAAGTCTCATGCGCCAATCAAAATCGCAGCCTTCTAGGAGGGCTTAAAGCATGAAAATACGCATACTGACGATTGGGAAAATAAAGGAAAAATATCTCCAAGACGGCATCGCCGAATATCTTAAAAGATTAAAGCCCTACGCCACTGTGGAAATCATTGAAGTAATGGATGAAGCCGTGAGCGAAAAAGCTTCTGCTAGTGAAATAGAAATAGCCAAGCAAAAAGAAGGACAAAAGATTCTTAAATATTTGAAAGACAATGATTTTGTTATCAATCTTGATTTGAATCAAAAGCAATATACCAGCCCCGAATTCGCTACTCTCTTATCTAAATCTCTTCAAGATGGTGGAGCATCAGTCAGTTTTATAATAGGTGGTTCTTATGGATTAAGCACCGAACTTAAAAATCGCGGAAACCTCTCTATTTCTTTATCAAATATGACATTCCTTCACCAGATGACAAGGCTCATCTTGCTTGAACAACTATATCGCGCCTTTAAAATTAATCGAAACGAGATCTATCATAAATGATAAACTATCCAGAATTTTCTCATCTTAAAATCGTGGAAGATAAACGAAATCACTTTTCCACTCTTTTTGCATATGAAGATGGATCCCTCTTTTATATCGAACCTGTTTTTTACACCCAATTATTGGGTTTCAAGCAGCGGTATCCCAATGAATTTCCTCTCATTTTGAAACAGATGGAAAATGTCGTAAAAAAGAACCGTTTAGTTGTTTTTACTGGGGACTTTGAATCATCTCCTACGGAAGCTGAAGGTGCTATCTATCTAGAAATTACTGATATCACTGACCCTCTTCATATATTCGTTGAAGATAAGTCGCGCGGAAGCGATTATGGGGATTAAAAAAGACCAATTCAGGAACTCCTAATTGGTCTTTATTTTTTTAGTATTGAGGTCTTAATTGCTTCATCGACATCCACATCACGCGTATGCCCAATAAGACAATGAAGTACATAATTGCGTAAGCCGGTAACACAAATCCGAGGATAAGGGCTAGAACAGCAGGAGTGATGGAAGACCACGCCGCCAT
>JAEZSD010000003.1 GCA_023422095.1 Bacillota bacterium | reverse complement strand
CCATCGCACTCTGAGAAGAAATGCTAATTTCCATTCCTTCGCTAACAGGATATACGCAGGAGGCACTAAGCCCTCTAGCACCTTTAATTTCAACTAAACAAACACGGCAACTCGCAAGAGAATTTTTACCATGATTGAAAGAGCAGAGAGAGGGAATAACAAAACCGCACTTACGACAAGCTTCTAAAACAGTTAATCCTGCTTCGACTTGGAAGGGTTTGCCTTCAATTTTAATATTAACTAATGACATATTTATTTCCTCCTTACTTCTTGATGATGGAATTGAAGCGACATGTCGCCATACAAGATCCACATTTAATACATTTACTTTGATCAATGATATGAATGAAGAGACGAGGATTCTTCTTCGATGGTTCTTCAGTCTTGGAAATAGCGTTAGTTGGGCATGCGCGAGCGCAAGATCCACATCCAAAACAGGCATCAGGGATAATGTGATATTGCATCATGCTCTTACAAACATGGGCATGACATTCGTGATCAACAACGTGAGCTTGATATTCTTCAGGGAAGGCTGTCATTGTCGAAATAATTGGATTGGCAGCGGTTTGACCAAGACCACATAGAGAATTGGTTTTTATAATCGAGGATAGCTCTTTTAAATCATCTAAATCTTTTTGAGTGCCTTTTCCATCACAAATATTATTTAAGATCTCTAAACATCTTTTGGTGCCGATACGGCAAGGAGTACATTTTCCACATGATTCTTCACAAATGAAGGTCATATAGAACTTAGCGACATCCACCATACAGTTATCTTCATCCATAACGATAGCTCCGCCTGAACCCATCATTGAACCATGAGCAATTAAAGAGGCATAATCGATTGGGATATCAAGATCTTTTTCGGTCAAACATCCACCAGAAGGTCCTCCGGTTTGGATGGCTTTGAATTTTTTGTTGTTTGGGATACCACCGCCAATATCAAAAATCAATTGTCTTAAGGTAGTTCCCATTGGGATTTCCACTAAACCAACATTGTTAACTTTGCCACCGAGAGCAAAAACTTTGGTACCTTTGCTATCAGCAGTGCCAAAAGAGGCATAATGGTCAGCGCCTTCGCGAAGGATATAAGGAACGTTGGCCAGGGTCTCGACGTTATTGATGACACTTGGTTGTCCCCATAAACCTTTGACGGCTGGGAATGGAGGACGTGGACGAGGCATACCTCGTTTGCCTTCCATACTATTTAATAAAGCGGTTTCTTCACCACACACAAAGGCTCCAGCGCCAAGACGGATGTGACAGCGGAAAGAGAATTCGGTTCCGAGGATGTTATCTCCTAATAAACCAGCTTCTTCTAATTCAGCAATTGCTTTCTTTAAGCGTTCAACAGCGACAGGGTATTCAGCACGGACATAGAAATATCCGTTTTTCGCTCCAATAGCGTATCCAGCAATCATCATGCCTTCGATGACATTAACTGGGTTTCCTTCGATGATGGAGCGATCCATGAATGCTCCTGGGTCTCCTTCATCGCCATTACAAATAATGTATTTTTCTTCAACATCCATGTTATAAGCAAACTGCCATTTGCGGCCAGCTGGGAATCCAGCACCGCCACGGCCACGTAAGCCTGACTTTAATACTTCATCGATGACTTGTTGGCGAGTCATGTGAAGGGCTTTGTTTAAGCCGATGAAAGATCCATCTCCAAAAGCTTCATCGATATCTTCAGGGTTGATATCGCCATTACCGCGAAGTGCAATATCGCGTTTTTGTAATCTATAAAAATTAATTTCGTGTTGTTTTTTGGCTTTTTGATTGGTGACAGGATCAACGAATAGGAGTCGTTCAACAACTTCTCCGCCGATGATATCAGTATCAAAAATTTCTTGAACGTCTGTCGTTTTCACTTTGGTGTATAGAGTTTCTTCAGGGAAAATCTTGACGATTGGCCCTTGGGAACAGAATCCAAAGCATCCAACAATATTGGCAGTTACTTTTTCACCAAGTCCTTTTTCTTCAATAAGACTGTTGAATTTGGCGAGGATTTCACTGGATTCACTGGATAAACATCCGGTTCCACCGCAGATAACAATCGCGCGATGACCATCTTGTGTGTGAAATTTCTTTTCTAAACAGGCTCCGCAATGACTAATTTTATCTAGTAATTGCTTTTCGGATTTTATTACTTCAATTTTAGCCATGATTATTGAGCCTCCATTTCTTTATGTTCATATGTGCTGATGATCTTTATGACATTATCAACCTTAACTTGGGGATATACTTTTCCATTTACTGAAACTGCTGGTGCAATAGCGCAAGCGCCTATGCAGCGGAGAACATCAATAGTGAATAACCCATCTGGAGTTGTTTCTCCGGGTTTAATTTTTAAAATCTCGCAAAATTTGTCTAGTACTAACTGGGCACCCTTGACATAACAAGCTGTACCAAGGCAAACGCCAATAACATACTTGCCTTTTGGGGTCAAAGAGAAAAAGGAATAGAATGTCACCACTCCATAGATTTCACTGACCGGAATGTCTGTCAAATCAGATATTAATTCTTGAACCTCGAGAGGAATATAACCATACTCTTTTTGAACATCTTCGAGAATCATCATTAATGGGGTTGGTTCATCTTTGTAACGTTCGACTATTTTTGTAATCTGCGTTACAGCACTACTTTGTAAATGCGCCATAATAACCTCCTATTTGGTTTATCGCATAAAACCAGCGCTTTAATTTTACGCAGGCACACGCACATTGACAAGTATAAAAATGGTTTACACCCATATTATCGGCACAAAAGAAAAAATCCCGGCCTTTTTAGCCGAGATTTATCTTAAATCTATATTACAGGATTATAACTGTTCCGTCTTCTTTGATTTCAATTCTGTCACCCGTTTTCACGGTTTCGAGGAACTCTTTACCCAATTGATCAATAGCGATGACTGGGCTGTTTTCCCATATTCTTGCTAATACGATTCCTGATCCAGCTAATGAATCAATGTGTTCAGAGAAAAGAAATGCCGCCGGAGCGTTGCCCATCGCACAGATCGTTTGAATGACCAATCCTCCTGTTGTCGAACCGATGGTAATGGGTAAACACAACGCTTTGCCAGTTACCTCGAGTCCATAGAGATCTTTATTTCCTTGATCAGAAATAGTAGCGATTTTTTTGTTTCCAACAACAGCTTTTTGAAATGATGCCAGTGTGTTGACACCTTGATGTGTTACAACGGCTTCGCCAACGAATTTGCCTGATGCCAGGACTCTACCTTTAAATTGTTTCATTTTATTTTCCCTCCTTGCCAATGACGAAGTTCAAGACTTCTTCATCCTTGTAATATCTCGCTAAAGAATATGTTCTTAGCT
>JAEZSD010000106.1 GCA_023422095.1 Bacillota bacterium | reverse complement strand
TTATAGTTTATTCTTTTACCTTTTCCATTACAATTATTGGTCCGCATAGCAAAGCGCACCCGCGATGAGCGAGTGCGCCTGTAATCAAATACCTAAAAAGGACCAGGAATTGCTTCCTGATCCCATCACACGCCAGATTTTACAGTTTCGTGTGGTTTTTTCTGCACTCACACATTTTCACACGTTAGATTTTACAGAACCCTTTCCTATTGTCTAGGATTTGGGGTACCCTTCATGTAGGTGAGTGCGCTTGTTATTAAGAATTAGATGAAACTAGAAGGTTTCTTTTTTCTTGCGTAGAAAGTAGAATCCGGCGACAGTCGAGAGACCGATGATGCCAATAACTGAGGCAAAAATCAAAGACTTTTTCGAATATGCCGATTCAATAGTGGTTGCAGGATAGGAGCCCGCTGAATATGGTGTGTTATCACCATTAGCCACTGACCAAGCAACATATCTTAATCGAGCATCTTCTAATGCAGTGCTATTTTGGAAATAGGTAAGCGATCCGGAAGATAGTAAAAGCATTTGAGCCTTTATTGTTGAATATTTGGTTGCACATTCAGCTGTAATTAAGTCACCGCCTTCATAAGCCATGATTCTACCTGCAACACTAACTGCCGCGTTCATTGGGGTAATACCTGTATTGAGTGTGAAGTCGTTGCCATTATCATCTGTATCTACATAAATATCACCAACTAACGTTCTAGATATTGAATCATTTAATGCTGCTGCAGGAGCTACCGTGCCTTCGAATTTTGTCGCGGTACCCGCACCAATAAAATCAATTACATTGGCCGAATCATAATCTGTAGGTATATCAGCTGAATTTGTAAGTGCCAATTTGAAATTGTTTGCCCCGAGTGCGATGGTGCCTTGTATGTCAGGTAAAACAGGGTGTTCGGCACCACCATTACCAGCGGCTTGTCTAACTAGTAGATAACTTTTGGGTAAAATCTTACCAGATAAATCAGTATATGCATTATTATTTCTAGAAAAAACACCCGTAGCGGAGCCATAAAATAGCGACCAGCCGGCTAAGTCAATCGTACTATTACTATTATTGTACAATTCCACAAAGTCATATTTATATGTCGCGCCATTATTACCACCAGCGCCGTAAACCTCAGAAATTACAACAGTGCTAACTTTCTCAGATACAGTAATGCCAGTAACATCTTCACTATCTGTTTGACCACCAAATGTAGCTGTGACAGTAACACTCGTAATGCTAACATTATTTGGTGCTGTTGGATTATATGACCAGGTAACTTGGCTGGTTACATCTTGAGTTGGCCCACTAGAATAAGTGCCAGTCACGGTTAGACCAGCTGGGCTCCAAGAATCATTTGTAAAGTAAGCGGTCTTTGAAAGACTTCCAGTTATTGCAATAGATTGAAGAACTGGAGTGGCTGACCAAAAAGCCGTATAGGTAATTACTCCTGTAACTGCAGGACTTGTGACACCAGTTGCATATTTGGTAGTTCCGCCATCACTTGACCAACCATCGAATACATAACCAGATTTGGTACCTGGAGATGGGAAGGTGAAAGTACCATTTTGTGAGACCGTAAGAGAAGTAGGAGCTGGAGTACCGCCAGCGCTGTCAAAAGAAACAGCATAAGTGGGTACGCTACTTCCTGAGTATTCAATCACTAAAGTAACAAGTTGAAGATTCTTACTACTTACGCTGATGTTGAAGAAACCTTTTCCAACACCACCAGTCTCAACATAACTAGTTCCTCCTGTTGAAACACTTCTAGTTGTTCCTCCGGTGCTTAAATAAGAAGCCATAGCAGACGTTCCAAAATTAAATCTTTGATTAGCGCTAGCAGAACCTCCGGTATTATATGATAAGGTTAGCTTTGTAATGCTTCCCAAATCAGTTGAATTATAAATATAACCTGTTCCTGAAGTTAACCAGAGTTTGGTTGTTTGGTATTGTTTTAAAAAACCTCCAATTGTGACACCATCAATAGTAGCAGTTTGAGTTTGATCAGTAGTTGTGAAATATGTGCCATCTACAGTCACAGGTGATGCAGCTTGAGCTTCATCAGCCACTCTGCTTGCTGTTAAACCAACCCCCAACGTCATAACCATACCAAGACCAACAGCCAATAGTTTGGTTCCTAATGTTTTCGAAAACTTCATATTCTATCCCCCTAGATATTTAATCTCTACACCTAATAAAATCGCGCATATGTTATATAAAAGATAAATGCAAGTTATGTGCACTTATATATATATACTAAAAAGAAAAAAATTTGCAAACATAATTATCAAGAATTTTGCGTCATAAATGATTTTCTTTCGATGCTATGTAAAGAACAACAAAAAAATTTTTTTATTTATTTTTATCAGCGGCCAAGAAGTGAGACAAATGCAACATATGACAGACGAACAAATAATTCGATGGCTGTAGGAGTAATGTTATATTGAGGTGGATGGATTCGTAATGTCATAAAAATATCATTATATGAATCCACCTTTTGATGCTTGATTATCTCTATCTATTGTATATAAGCTTTGATGTTTATTGTTCCACCGCATCATAGGCAAAAAGCAATTGTCAGCGACCTGCAAAGGAATAGAAATACGCTTAAACTATTTGCCGATTCCGCGAGCGAACATCAACAGCATTTTATTGTTTAATTTGTTGTTTGCTAAATCAAACTCGCGGATAAATTGGATTGCAATAATAATGAATAAACCGCATATCTCGGACAAGATGAACCACGTTAATCCGGAATACAAAAAGATAAGCAAAGAAAGAAAACAGTAATTTGAAAAGAAATGGTGAAAAGCGTTACACAATTTGCCATCAACTGAATATTGTCCTAAAAAGCGATAATAGATTAGCCGATATAGTAAATATATTGGCTTAATTCGTTAGCAAAGTGCACGCAATTGGTTTTAAGAAGACTGAGTTCCTTTATGACACTAATACTGGGATGTTTTTTTCTTCCAATACCGCAAGGAATGACATACTGGTTAAAAATTAATTTGTATGAGTTGGTAAGTAAGTCCCAATTTTTCTTTGAACCATGGTGCGGCACTTGAAAGACGTTAAAAGCATTTCCATTCAATTGAAGGTGCATATCCATTTTCGACAATAAGACATCATCAAACTCAGCATCCCCAGTCAAAATTGAAACGACGCTTCTCGGAAATGTCTGCGAAAAATGCCGATGGAAGACAAAATCGAAATTTGAAATGAAATGCATCTTTGATATTGGATAATGAATGAGCACAGTTGAAGTTAGATTTTGCTTTCTCTTTCCAAAAACACTCTCGTAAATTCCGACTATTTTTTGTAAATCATTATTTATAATTGCTTCGTCGACTGATTCATAAGAAGAACCTTTCAATAGCCCATCAATTTTATCATTAAGATCTTTTAGATGGCTTCGACTCTGTCTTCGGTTAAGAAATGCAAAGACCCATTGAATATCATCGACGGAAGAATATTGAAGTTTTTCATCATAATAAGAATATTTGTTCTCACTATTTTGCTCTTCATCATTTCCAAGATATACGATTTCTTGTATTCTATTATTGCGTCTTCCTCCGTCATATAAACTTATAAGAAAGTGATACTGATTGTAAAATATCTCGCGGTCTTCACCATCGGAAGCGACTTGACCGGATATACCATCTGGAATAGATGCCACGGCACAAAGCAAATTGATTAGTGACCAGTTATCACGGCCCAGATATGGAAGGTAGATTTTTCTAACATTATAGTTATCCACCAGTCTTTTAAGTCCGCTTATGTGATCTTTATGTAGATGCGATATAACAACGAAATCGATGTCTTGCGAAGGTAGCTGATTATCAACAGCGTTTTCTATGTACTTTTGAGCGCTAGAAGTCCCGCAGTCGTACACAAAATTGAAATGGTTATTGTCAATATGCCCCGAATAAAAAAGACCCTGACCGACATTGTGAAAAACAAAATGATTCATTGATTGCCCCTCAATCAAATTTTAAATTCTAATATAATTATTGCTCTTTCGCTCGCACAAAAAGCAAGAACGCTTTATTAACAACTAATTTTTGTTTATAGCAAACTCATAAATAAAGGGAATTATTACAATAAGCAAAAAACACTACCGCTATTTAGGAACAAAGTGCTTTTTCGTAAATATTTATAACCAATTCCTTTGTAAAATCGACAAACGGAAAGTTTGATAGCCTATCAACGTTGACATGAGAAACGAGATAATTTAAATCCTTTGATTTTACTTGAATATTTAATTTTCCTAAATTTAAAGAATTGAAAATGTGTTTAAAACCATCAAGGCCGTTCTTTGTTGATGGATTAGTGTCCAAAAGTTTGTTTATTTTAGCAAAATCTTTTTTGATGTATTGAGGTGGCAATAATTTCCAGACATGAGGAAGTATGAGGGCGACCGCTAGTCCGTGAGGAATGCCATAAAGTGATGTTAAACCGTAGCTAAGAGCATGGGCGGCCGTCGTGCGAGCAATGTTTATTGCTTTACCGCTATTATTGGCTGCTTTTTGCATATTAGCCGTTGCCTTAACGTCTCCGCTTAGATAATTTTCATAGTTTTTAACGACAAGTTTAATAGTTTTTAGAGAATATCGCTTGCTTACTGGTGTGGCGTTTTTTGACCAGTAGGATTCGATTCCTTGGCAAAGAGCGTCAAGCATCGTACATTTTTTTTGAAATAGAGGGACTGTCAAAACCAATGATGGATAAAGCAAAACAAATTCTGGCAATAATGATGGATTATCAATTGAGTATTTGACTCCGTCTTTATATAAGACCGCAAATGAAGTTGATTCGCTTCCCGTTCCAGCAGTGCTCGGCAAACAGATGTGTGGAACGTTCAAATAATCGAAATTATAATTTCCTTCAAAAAGATGACTTTTATTTCTTTCGCTAATTGCTATTTTGATACATTTCGCAATATCTATAGACGATCCACCACCAATTGAAACAACGGAATCGCTGTTATTGTTTACGAAGCTCGCCACACCACTTTCTAACATTTCAATTGTGGGATTTGGGCCAAATTCAGAGAACACGGCCGAGTTAATAAAACGATTTCTAATTAAGTTAACAAAAGGATGGTTAGTAGCGAAAGCATCGCAAATAATTAAAGGTCGAGCTGCGCCCAATCTCTTTATTTTATTTATAATTAGTTCACCTGAATTGCAGTTGTAGGAGATGCTTTGTTCTTTTTCGTCAAATTGGGCAATCTCGTTTGTCACTCTTTTATAATCATCGGGATTATCTATTTCTTCGATATAGCAATCACTATAATCGATAGGCATTACATTTAATGCCGGAAATAACTCATTAAACGCGTTTTCGGCATAAACATTTACTTTGCCTTCTTTGACAAACTTTTCAACAACGTTTGTCAGAGCATACATAGTATCTTTATCAAATTTATAAAGTGGCTGAAGAGCAAAACAATCTTTATC
>JAEZSD010000071.1 GCA_023422095.1 Bacillota bacterium | reverse complement strand
ACCTGGATATGCGCAAGCCATCGAAAGATTCGACATCCGCTTAAAGGAACTAATTGGAGTCCTTAAAGAAGATGACTTATTAATTGTAACTGCCGATCACGGAAATGACCCAACATGGCCAGGAACTGATCACACCAGAGAAAGAGTGCCTCTTCTTATGTACTCAAAGTCATTCACCAACGGACGTTACATCGAAGAGAGAAGTTCATTTGCTGATATGGGAGCAACAGTTCTCAAAAACTTCAAGCTTTCTAAGCCAAGTAATCTAATTGGCAAACCAATTGACGAAATTTTCGAATAAAATCAATCAAATATGAACAAATAAGTAGACTGGCGCTACTTATTTTTTTATTTTTTTCCAACTTTTTGCATTTTTTTGGATAACTAAAGTTATATAGGGGGGAACTTATTTATGAGTGACCAGAATTATTATGGTAGTGGAAAATACCGTTGGACCGATAACGTTGACTTCGATGATAGAGCATTACCAGGAAAAATGATCGGCAGAAAAGAGCAACTAGATTGGATTAAAAGGCAACTTGAATATTCGACCTTTTCGGAAAAATACAAACTCCGTTACGATTTAAAAAGAGGAGAGATATTAGAATTTGATTGGGGAATTAATGTTAACGCTGAATTTTCTAATCGCCATTATGGGGTGGTGCTTACTGATTCGGGAGAATATAATCCCTTAGTTATCGTGTGCCCATTAAAATCTAATAAAAATGGTGGTCATCCTCGAAGCGATGTTGATTTAGGAATCATACCATGCCTAAAAACCACACATAGTACATTAGCCGTTATTAACCAAATACGATCAGTGGACAAGTTGAGAATCTACACAAAATGTGCGATTGGCCATGAATCAGAATTCAAAGAGAATGATGACAATATTAGTTATGCATATAGGTTAGATGATAGGAAGTTAGACTTAATAACTCAAGCTTATATAAATCTGTTAACAATAGACAATGCCTCCAAAAGTGGTGTTTATCGTTAGTAGTTTTCTAGTATATATTTTATACAAATTATCTGTGGAAAACTTACTTATTCACAAAGTTACCTTTTCTAGTTTTTATTAAACACAATTAAATATGTTTAGATATTATCTTATAATAAATTGTGTTTGGTTAACATAACGGAAATTATGCGAAGTGCTGTATTTTTTGATTGTTATGCACAACTTCTCATTTATCGTTACCCTAGATTTCATTATAGGACCTTCAACCGCATTTCTTAAACTATCAGCAAAATATTGAATTAAAATAAGGTTAAAGCTATTCTAAACATTTTTCGTATCAAATTCGTTATTTTAGAATAATAAAAAGATGGCGTTTCCACCATCGCTTAATCTAGTACTGGTCAAGAATTAGCCTAAGTAATAATCAAAACAGCTCTGCGTTAATCTATTGTTAATGTTTTTGCCCTTCTCTTCTAGAAACTTCTTATTTTCACCTAAGACTAATTTAAATCCATCATCGATATCCTTAATTATCGCATCAATCATGTATTTTGAGTCATAATTCCTATTAGGATCGATTTTATCGGCTGCATAGATGACTTTACCCATGCGATCCATTTTCGCATTCCCAGTCGCGTGAAATGTAATTGCTTTGATAATTGAGCGGTTCTGAATATTAAAGTCTGTCTTAGCGATATAGGAGCCCACAAATTGGTGAAAGGAAAAACTGGGCATATCCAAGTATCTACGATAATGTTTTTTCATTATTTCGTTTCCATTGTGTTCTTTCCCAATATCATGGAGGAAACCAGAAATATAATATAAGTCACTATTTCTAAGGTGATGCTTCTTAGCTATTTGATAAGCTAAATTTGCGACTGCCTTACTGTGGTCATATCTTTTTGGCTTCAGATAAGATTTTATCTTCTTTATATAATAAAGTTCTTTGTCTTCGATGTATTTGATGACTTTCTCGTCGAGCTTCAAAGAGTGAAATGAACGGATATCACTGGCGCTTATTTCCATCATTCTTCCTGGCAGCATCGTCATATTGTATTTTTTAATGTTATCTTCATTAAGCTCAATATTTGGACGAGACATGAAAATAATCTTGGCTATCTTTGAAAGTTCTATTGCATCTTTCCACCGATGAAATTCATTGACTTGGTCACCACCAATTAGATAGAAAAGTTGATCGTGAGGATATTTCTTTTCAAAATATCTAACTGTGTCGATGGAATAGTTTTGTTCTTTTCCACTACTGACTTCAAATAAATCAATACTGAAGCGTTTAAATCCTTGAATGGATAATTTGATCATCTCCACCTTATCTTTGATAGGCGCAGACTCTTCTTTCCATATTGAAATCGGAGAAGGCACAAAAACGACGTCAGCATCAAAATACTTTGAGGCCAAACGAGCCATATTTATATGACCGAGATGAATCGGATCAAATCCTCCACCGAAAATGACTTTATTCATGTTATTTCTTAAATTGAATGACTGGTTTTTCTTTATTCCTACGGAATAACACAATAACTTTTCCCACTACTTGAACGATATCAGCCTTTAACTGAGAAGATAAATCTAATGCGAGAGCCATAACCGAAGAGCTGGCTCCTTTTAAAACATCAACCTTAATTAATTCTTTAACTACAAGAGCTTTATCCAGCATGTCGATAAGTGTATCACTGATCTCATTTTTACCGACTTGGTATCTGGTGGTTATTTTTTCCGCCATCGCCCTCAATTGCTTTTTTTGGTTTGCTGTTAACATATTTATCTCAACTTTCCTAAATACTCTTTTAAAGCGGCTCCCTTGGGGAACATAACGCGAATAACTTGTCCTTTGGCCACGAAAGAGACCCAACAAAGTCCAGCGATACCAATATCGTGCACTTTTCCATCTTTTTCCATTGTGTAATCAAATAAATCATAATCAGTAAAGGCGGTAAATCTTGAGCTTACTGGCCTCAAAAACTTTTTATCGTAGTTTTCCGTCATTGTTTCGCGAGCTTTTTTAGCCAGCACCTTTTTAGATTCCACCATCTCTGCAGCGTAAAGTTTAAACGTTGTTGGTTTACCACTAATCAATTCAAAACTCGCAAGTGAGCCAACTAACAAAGTTTCTCCAGGAGAGAGAATTCTCGCTGTAGTTTTGATCTCTTTTTTAGGGGTTATTATCTTTTGAATGTCTTTTTCAACCTTTCCCAATACAGATGTGACTAAAGAAAAACCTGGAACCTCATAAAATGAGGCTGAATTAGAAAGAGGTATTTCTAATAATTTTACAGATGTACCTTGATAAATCTCAGTTTTAATCGCTCGACGAGTGTTATTTGTATAAGATTTGAGCATTCTATTGATAAGAGTGGTCTTTCCGGAAGTGTATGAACCAATCATATAAACATCATGTCCAGCACGAACATCAGAGAGATTGTTTAACATATTCTCGATATCGATATTATCAGTGTTGCCAAACAGCACAACTCCATAAGGAGTTAAGCCGAACTCCGCAAAACGCTCATTTATGAAAGTTTTAAGTTGTTCCTTTTTTGTGCTTCGGGGAAACAGGTCATATTTTGTACCTGCCACGATGACTTTTAACTTTTTAATTTTATTCACGACATCTGGATTTAATGTTCCATTAAACGAGAATAAATCAACCACCCAAATTACTACCGCATCAGTGGCAACCGCATCATCAAGTATCTTGAGAATTTCCTCATCAGCGTCTCGCTCTAACATGCCGGTGTTGATTGCCTTCATTTTTTCATAGCAACTATAACAATAAAGGACTTCTTTTTCGGCGTTTGGAGCAAGCAGATGGCTCTTAACAATAAACCCTTTTTCATTTTCTTTAGCGCTTTGCAATACTTCACCGCAATGATAGCAACGCATTACTCTTTTAACTTTTCCCATAAAAAGTCCTCCAGTCGGGTAATTTTCCCTTTTTCTTCAGTTTTTTTCGCAGCGGAATATCAATTAAACGATTTAATCTAGTTGTCCATTGATCTTCACTTACTATTTTATCAGTTAATATAGCTTTTATGTCAGCAGCGTTTGCTGCTCCAATATCAGTCATCAGTTGGTCTCCTATAAGCATGACTTCGTCATGTTTAATGCCAGAATCCTTTAAAAAACCATTAATTTTTTTTGCAAAAGGTTTCATAGCACTACTAATACATTTGATTTGAAGGAAATGAGCGTATGTTTGAACCCTCTTCCCTTTGTTGTTCGAAACAATAATCGGAGTAATTCCATGGTCCCTTAAATCGTTAATCAAATTAATCGCTGGCAATGTTGGATAATAGATGCGATATGAATCAAGAGTGTTGTCTAGATCAAGCAATAAGTATTTTATTCCTAGTTGAGAATAAAAAGGTATTTCAATATCATAGATTGATTTGGCATGAGCAAATACTGTTCTTCTAATACACATAAAATCTACTTTTATTTTATATTAAAAATAACATAGTGCCTAGTAATACGAACAAAATATCATTTTCGAAGGACATCACGATAAAAAATGCTGGATGTAACCTTCAAAATATTAATACTAAAATATTACTAAATAACTACTAATAATTAGTTCAACATACATAGTATGTTATTCCTCATCATCGAATATAGAAATTTGTTCAAAAGTGCCTGTTTCATCTTTAATAGTTTTCTCAGATGAATCATCCACTTCTTTTTTATCCGCGACCGGGGTTTCTTTTTGTTTGACTTCTTTTTGAATGATCGGATGAGATACCGAATCTTTGTAAATATAATCTAAAGAGTCGTCACAGACAGATTCAATCCTTGTTTTGCTTGGTATTGATATATTCTTCTTTGCGTACTTATTTATATCTGTAAGATATAAATCTTCCACTTTATAAGAAAAGATGGTTTGGTTGTTTAGTCCTAAGTTAACAATGTATTCACCATCGACCTGATTTTTTGCTTTTAAGGATGCAACAATGCGATGGATGTCGCTTTTGAAACATGGCATGATTTGCATTGGCTTTCCAAGTCTTGGCGTACACGCAACTTTATTAGGATCGAGCACGCGCTCATGACCTTTATCTGTGAAGATGAGGATTTTGGTTTTTTCCTCCCCATCAAAGGCGAACAAACTTATAGTTTGATTCTTTCCTAAGCCAGTGACTGATTTCACACCCCCGGCTTTTGAACTTAAAATTGACAATTCATTTTCGTTAAAACGCGTGGCATATCCATCACTAGTAAGAACGAGTAAGTCGCTGTTCCCAGTCAATACCTGAACTCCTACCACTTCGTCGCTGCTTAAGAGGCGCATATAGCGAGAAAGACGTGGTCTTGAGAAGAAATCAAGCGAAGTGCTTACCATTCTTTTTATTTGACCAAATCGGCTTAATGATGATAGGTAGATATCTTCTCTCAGCTTGCTGACAGCGATAGCTTTAATAATCTTTTCTCCCGCTCCTAGGGTTACAAAAGTGTTGAGATGAGTCCCTTCATCTTTCCATTTTGTTTCATTGATTTTGTGAACTGGAATGCAAGTATAGTTTCCTAAATTGGTGAAGCAAATTAAATAGTCAGTGGTAAAGGCTTCTCCGGCGCTGACAAGACAATCGCCGTTTTTTAAACCTGGTAAAGCATCTGCTCCTGAACCTTTGAATGATTTGATGGATGAGCGTTTGATATAACCATCTCTAGTTACTGCGACAATAACATTTTCTTTGGCAATCAAATCACGTTTATCAATAGGCTCAATCTCAATTTTTCCTTCAACCGCAGTTCTTCTATCGTCACCATATTTTAAAGCAATTTGTTTTAAATCTTTGATTAAAACACGATTTAATTTACTAGAATCCTCGAGGATTTCATTAAGAGCGGCTATATCTTTTTCTAATTGGACTTTCTCCTTCTCGAGAACTTCCTCGTCGGTATGACTTAATTTGTATAGCGGCATGGTAACAATTGCTTCTGCTTGTTCATTTGAAAAGCCAAAGCGTTTACATAAATTTACTTTTGAATCGTTTTTATCTTTACTCTTGCGAATGATATCCACTACTTCATTAATGGATAAAGAAGCGGTGATTAAACCGACAACGAGATGCAAACGATCAGTGAACTTGCCTAAATCAAATTTGCTCTGCCGAGTGATAACTTCGACTTGGTGAGCGATATAGGCATCGACAAACTCTATTAATGATAGTGTTCTTGGTCTTCCATCGACAATAGCGACCATGTTGGCAGAGTAGGAAGAAAATAATGAAGTTTTCTTCATTAAATATTTCAAAAGTAGATCCGCTCTCGCATCTTTTTTGCAATCAATAACGATGCGGATGCCTTTCCAATCGCTCTCATCACGCACTTCTAATAGGCCATTAACTGACTTGGAGTGGATGATTTTATCAATTTCGTAAACTAATTGTATTTTAACGACTTTATAAGGAATCTCAGTAATAACGATTTGTTGGAGATCTTTCGTTTTTATGATTTCTGCCTTAGCGGAAATCTCTATTCTTCCTCGACCAGTTGTATAGATGTTTTTTAATCCGTCTGATTCAAATATTACTCCACCACCTGGGAAGTCAGGACCCTTTACAAAATTGAGTAAATCCTCAGTTGTAGCGGTTTTATGGTTAATGCGATAAATAATAGCTTCGATTACTTCTCTAAGGTTGTGGGGAGGTATCTCAGTTGCTAAAGCAACTGCAATTCCTTCAGTTCCATTGACTAGCAAGTTTGGAAAGCGGCTTGGTAAGACGATTGGTTCTAATTCAGTATCGTCAAAATTGAGCTGCATTTCGACAGTGTTCTTATCGATGTTTTTCACTAGTTCATTGCTTAATTCGCTGAGTCGAGATTCGGTGTATCGATAAGCAGCCGGAGAGTCTCCATCAATTGACCCATTGTTTCCTTGGAAATCAATGAGAGGGTAGCGAACCTTCCAATCTTGGCTCATTCTTGCAAGAGCTTCATAAATTGAAGAATCACCATGAGGATGGTAAGTTCCCATTACTGTTCCCACGGTATGAGCGCATTTCTTGGTTGGTTTATTGAAAAGATTGTTGCTCTTGAACATCGAAAAAATAATTCTTCTTTGAACTGGCTTTAATCCATCTCGTACATCAGGAATGGCGCGATCTTGAATAACATATTTTGCATAGGTGGCATAACGATCGCCCATTACATTTTCTAAAGGTTCTATCGAGATATTTTCTTTAATAGTCTCATCAACTATGACATCATTTTTCTTTGCCATATTTTATTTGACCTCCTTTAAAAAATTATCCACTTGTCTGAAATCGACATTTTCTTCCACCCATTTACGGCGAAGGACAACATCCTTACCCATTAAGGTAGAAACACGATTTTCCGCTAAAAGAGGATCTTCAATGTCAACTTGAATTAAAAGGCGGCTTTTTGGATCCATGGTTGTCTCTTTAAGCTGAATAGCATCCATTTCTCCTAAACCCTTGTAACGAGAAATTTTGTAGCCAGCGCCTATTTTTTTCTTTGCTGCGTCTAACCCCTCATCATCCCAAGCGTATTCTTGAGTGAGTTTTCCCTTATCTTCTTTATAGACTCGATAAAGAGGAGGAACAGCGATGAAGACATGGCCTGTAGTAATTAAAGGCCTCATATAGTGATAGAAAAAAGTTAATAAAAGAGTTTGAATATGGGCCCCATCGGTATCAGCGTCGGTCATAATAATGATTTTTCCATAATGACTATCATCGATGTCAAATGATTGGCCAAAGCCCGCTCCGATTGTATTTATTATCGTGGCTATTTCTTCGTTTTTTAAAACATTCGCTACGGGTATTCCGTCAGTATTTAGTGGCTTTCCACGAAGTGGAAGGATGGCTTGGTGGAGTCTATCTCTGCCCTTTTTCGCACTGCCACCGGCGGAATCACCTTCAACGATAAATAGTTCGTTCAGCTTGTAGTCTTTGCTTTGAGCTGGTGTCAATTTATCAGAAAGAATAACCTCGCTTTTCGTTTTCCTAGCGTTGCGAGCTTCATCTTTAGCTTTTCTGGCCGCAATTCTAGCTTGTTGAGAATCGACGCATTTTTTAATGATTGAAATTGCGATTTCTTTATTCTCTGTGAGGTAGTATGTGAATTTATTATAAATAACATTTTGAACAATGTAGGTTGCTTCTTGAGTTCCTAATTTGCTTTTGGTTTGTCCTTCAAATTCATTAATTTCCTCTGGTATTTTAAGTGAAATCACCGTTGTTAAGCCTTCGCGAATATCTGTTCCATCGAGCTTTTTATTTCTTAACAAATTGTTGTTTTCAGCAAAATCGTTCACTGCTCTAGTGATACCTGTTTTAAAGCCAACTTCATGGGTTCCACCATCTTTGGTGCGAACATTATTTGCGTAAGAAATTAGGGTTTCATTATAGTCAGCCGAACAATACTGAAGGGCAATTTCCGTGATAATTCCAGTCGTTTCATCGGTGTCGTAAAAATCGATTACAGGGGTGAGCGGCGTCTTGTTTACATTGATATTTTCGACGTAAGCATAAAGCCCTCTTTCGTAATGGAATTCCTGTGTTTCGTTAGTTCTTTCATCTATTAAGATGAAAGTCACATCTTTCATTAAAAAAGCAGACTCTTGGAGATGCCCTGCAATTACTTCTCTTTTAAAGTCAACGGTTGAGAAAATTTTACTATCTGGTTTGAAACGCACAAAAGTACCATGTTTTTTTGTAGTTCCAATTACTTCTAGTGGAGTGACGAGTTTTCCTCCATTTTCGAATCTTAAATGAGATATATTACCATCGTTATAAACGATGACATCAAGATATTCTGATAAAGCATTGGTAACTGAGGCACCTACTCCATGCAACCCACCAGCGCTTTTATAGACAGCGCTATTAAACTTACCACCAGCATGCAATTCAGAGAAAACGATCTCAACTGCCGGCTTGCCAGTTTCTTTATTAATGCCGGTTGGAATGCCTCTTCCTTCGTCTTGAACTGAACAAGAACCATCTTTATAGATGGTTACTATAATTTTATCCCCGAATCCAGAGAGAGCTTCGTCAACCGCATTATCGATAACTTCCCACACTAAATGATGAAGTCCGCTTGTATTTGTTGAGCCAATATACATGGCTGGTCTTTTTCTTACACCCTCAAGACCCTGGAGGATGTGAATATCATCAGCGGTGTACTGCAAAGACTTATTTTTTCGTTCGTCCATTACCCACTACCTCCTAATCGCTCTTAATTATATACAAATTAAGTTGCAAATATAAAGTTATTTAGTAGAATAAAAAGATAGGAAAACGAGGGTAAATTATGAATATATTATATAATA
>JAEZSD010000030.1 GCA_023422095.1 Bacillota bacterium | reverse complement strand
TTGTATAAGGTATCAACTAATGCGTTAACATCAGTGAACTGCTTAATAAGCGCTCCGCCAGGAAGGCGAGTGATTGTGCATAAAGTCTTACCTTCGAAAAAGGGTCTTGATTCAAATTCTCCAGTTGGAAAGCCATCACAAACACAACAAAGTTGTGAGGCAGTTCCGATATTCAAAACATAACAATCCTCAGTTGAATACTTATCGAGGATTCCTTTGACCGAACATTGCTGATCTCCTACAGGTGAATAGATGGAACATTTCTCATATTTCCCGACCGCTTTAGCCTCAAGATATACTTTGGGAGTTTTAAAACCAAAACGATCATATTTGTTCTTCGCACGATTGAACAAACCGGTCGGAGTTATGTCGGTGATATGTGAGGCATTCTTGCCAGTTAATGAGTAGGAAATGAATGAACCTAAAGTCATAAATTCATCGTATTCAATCGTTTGTTTCTGAAGTGACAATCTTGGAAGGTTAGGCTTAACATCAACTCCATATGATTTGTCGATTGAAAAATGTGGTTGTTCATTAGCCGCTCTTTCATCTCGCCAAGAAATGTAGTTTGTCACTCTTTGACCTTTGTTAAACAGGATATAACCGTGCATTTGAGTGGAAAAATATACTTCATCTGGTTTAACGGACTGAATAATTTCTTTGACCAGATTAATGATTTCATCTGGATCAACTTCAAAAATGCCCTTCTCATCGATTATTGGTTCAGGAAAACGAATCGTTGCAAAATGACTCAACCCTGAAGTTGTGTATTTAATATTTGTGCTTCCTAAATCAATAAATAATTTCATTTTTTATTATTTCTTCTTTTTCAGTATGACCACCGCTCCGGTAGCTAATAGAACTGCGCAGACCGAGGCAAAAATTCCAATTATGAGACCAATGTTTGTTCCGTTGCCTGGCGCATCTGCTTCAACAAGGACTTTCACTCTTAAAAACATGTATGGGTCTTCCAAATACGATGACATATCGGCTGTGAAGGTAAAGTAATAGCGGCCTATTACATCTGGTTTGTAACCAGGACTCTTCCAAATACCTGTTAATGTATGTTCAACGTTTTTGCTATCTGTGACAGTAAATGTTGTAGGCAAAATGTCTCTTATTTCCGAAGATGGTGTTCCAACTTTTACATTAAAGACCCTTTGGAAAGAATCATTGATGGAGACGATATCGGTATAAGCATCGTTTAGCTTATTAATTGTTCTTTTTTCAAAAGTTCCAGGGGCTGTAACTTCACCATCGATAATATCCTGTTCGGTAATTTTGGAAATCCTAAATTCTTTTTCGAGATATCTTCCCTTATCCCAAGCAATATAGATAAATCCATCTTTTTCGAAGGCTGCAGGATAGGTAACATCACTTCTGTTATCAATGCTTATTTTGTAGGGGTATGTTTCGCCATGATCTACAGATAAATAAGCACATATTGATGATCTCGATGAAGTTGTGTCGTGATTGACAACAAGAATATTCCCCGAAGAGAGTTGCATGATATGGCCCTTAGAGCCAGGACCGATAAATGGTTCGCCCAAATTATCTTCATAGGCTCCCCAAGTGTATCCGTAGTCTTCGGAAATTGAGACTTCGACCCCACCATTCGTGCCATCTTCAATTCGCGACACCACCATCCATTTGCCTCTTTCTAGTTCAACAACTTGAGATTCTGGCCAACGTCTTTTTGTAGGATTTGAGGAGATGGCGCGACCTCTATTAACAAATTTTTGAGTAGTTTCATCCCAAACATCGATATAAGTTGTGCTAACGTTTTCCGTAAAACCTACTCTTGTTTCGTAAGCTACGACGGCTATTTGGCTACCATCTTCATCAATTAATGTGGTAGGTGCTTTATGTAGTTTTACATCTGAAATGAGCTGTGCTTCGCCAACAACAACATCATCAATGTTTTCGGAATCAGGATTTGTAAATCGCACATAATAGAGGTATTGGGAGAGGTATTGAAGCACTAAATCGTCACCATCCATAAAGAAATGGGGTAAAACCGCGCTGACTCCGACACGATCGGGATCTTCGTGATCAATCACAATATAAGGATCAACCCAGTTTTGTCCATCATCATCGCTATAAGCCACGACAACATAGTTAAATGGATCAGGTTCCTTTGTGCCACCAGTATACCAAGTTGCCCATAAGCGGTTGCCCGTACAAGCGGTGGTCACAAGCCCCTGCCACTGTCTATCGCTTGGTTGATAGGTTTCACGTTTAAAGAAAGTACCTGAACCAGCTGATTTCTCGGTTGCTCCGTCTGCTCGAGGATCAATAATGCTGTTCAAAATAGTTTCATCGACGATTTTGACATCGCAAGGAACTTGCCATTGACTGGCGGCCTTGACTTCAAGAGCTTTAGCATTTCCTAGCGTGCTGAAAGAGAACACTAAAGGCAGCAACAAGAAGAATTTCTTATTCATGTTTATTTGCCTTTCTTTCTTTTAATAACGACGATTGTTATAACACCACCAGCCACTAAGGCTACAGCAACTGAACTAACAATAATTATGGTCGTTGTGTTTGAATCTATTCCTGACAAAACGCTATTTTTTTGCCACCTAGCGGTCAGATTATAATCTTTTGCTGCAAATGTATTAATATCGGTTACTTCTTCCCCGTTGTCGTCAATCCAACCAAGGAATTTGTATCCTTCTTTTGTTGGGTCTTCTAACTCAATTGGTAAACCAGCATATTCATATGAAGCCGGATTAAACTCACTATTAATTCCACCATCTAAGTTGTAGTTAATGGCATAGATATTCGCTTCGCATTTCACGGAAATGACGATATCAGCGTTAACAATTACTGAGTACTCACCATTTGAATTTGGTGTCAATATTGTTTCAATTCCACCTTCAGCATAGGTTACTTCGACGATATGGTAGCCAATATTAACATCGACTTGGAAAACTAGTTCGGTTCCGGCAAGAAGATGGTTATTCGCGTCATTTTGAACGCTGAGCTCACCGACTTTTGCATCGATATTGCAGTCAGGGCCAGTTAAAGTTACTGCACTCGTCTGATAAGGCGTGTCGTCAGTAATAAACCTAAAATTGGTAATTTTTACTGTATAATCAATCCAATAATCCTTTGGATCAGCAAATAAAACTCGGAACACTGGTTGAATTTTCTCTGGAAATCCACCCGACTCTTGAGATATTTTTGTGAAAGCTGCATCAGATAAAGGAATATACATGCTTCCCTTAAAATTTCCGTCTGCCGCGACTGGCAAATATTTGGATCCGCGGTTTTGCACAACACCATTTTCATAAATGACTTGGGCATAACGACCTGCTGATGAAGAAGATGTTTGCCACAAAGGTAAGGTTGTATCGGTTAAGCTTGTATTTTCTGCGCCAGCAATTCTAATAGCAAATTGGACTTGCTCAATATTTGGATTTTCAACATCAAAGATCATTCCTTTGACTCCAAGTGTCTTAAGATCAACATAACCATCTTCGCCAATCATGTTTTGAGGAAAAGTTCCATGGAAGGTATCATAATTAGGACTTGCTGGAGTGACTTCGTCTTTAAGTCCATAAACCATAGTTCCGGCTTCAATGAATGAAGTTCTAGTATATAGTTCGGTGTAATTAATTGGATCTTGTCCTTCTTCGGCAGCTTGCGTTTCATATGTGGTCCAATTGGTTGCACTTGGTTTCCAAACAAGATTAGCTTCAGATAATGAATCAATCCAACCCAATTGGGCATTTAAGCTTGTGTCGAGGTAAATTGAACCAACATTAAATCTTGCTCGAGAAATATCAGTGACAGGGGTTCTAATTGAAATAGAATCAATTGTTTCTAGGACTCCATATCTTGTTAAAGGAAGAATAATTAAGCCTTCGTATCCTTCTTTATCGTAGGTAGAATTGAATGTAGCGTTTTGGAAACGAGCATATGTTCCCACGCTTGATCCGACTCCTGTTTTGGTGATGAAATTGCCAAGTCTATCCAATAAATAATATTCGACTGATTCAGCTTGTTGCCCATTGATGTCAACATAAAATGTTCTTGAGCTACTGTCAGTGTTTTGAAGATGAATAACGATGTTTTCGCTCCCAGAGATCTGCTTGTTTAAACCATTAAGGGTAATTCCGACATATTGGTTTGTAGTATTCTCAAGAGTGACGGCGGTTTTAACGTTGACACTATCCCACAAGGCATATGTATTACCTAGTTTGTTATTATTAACTGAGAAGAGTGAGCCTTCATCCATATTGAATGTCACTGCTTTGACAAATGTAGCATTAACATTTAATGGCTTTGTTGCGTTGCTAATTTTGACCTTATTATATTGGTTTAATGAGACAGTAATTCCGGAGACTTTGACTTCTTCAATTTCGTAACTAACATCTGGAACAAAGGTCAAGACCGTTTCTCCTCCATTTTCAAATGGAACGAAATCGACTCTTCCATTCGTACCTGTGAAATCAATTGCTTTCTTAAAAGTAGCAAAGGCATTTAATTCATTTAAAGAAAGAGATTCGATGATATATTTGCCATCCACAACTTCAGATGTAACGTTGACGCCATTTACAGTTAGCACATCTAGCTCGAAATATCTAATGGGGTTAATCGAAATTTCAAGTGACTCGCCTTGATATAAGAAATCTTTATCGGCTGATAGAAATCCATTTCCATCATCGTTCAAAACGACAGAAATCGGGGTGGCTTCTTTAAATGTTGCATAAGCAATAATGCCAGTTGTCGGAATACTATCAACTGTATACTTATTTCCCACCACTTGAGCGGTGACATCAAGATCATTGACAGTTAATGTATCTAAAATATAACTATAGTTATTTGGAATAACGGAAAGAGTTGCGCTACCTCCGATGAATATTTTGTCATCAAGCGATAATATGCCATTGCTATCACTAGATAAATCATAGGTTGTTGGTACAGCATGCACTCCACGAAGAGCTAAATATTTTTGGGTAAGGTCTCCCACACCACTTGCGGAAAAAAAGTTGTCGGCTTTGGGAGTGTAAACTTTTGTAGCGGATGAAAGATCGAGTTTTGTTCCTTCCCCGCCAAATTCGCAAACATAAATCCCTTTTACAATTCCTTTGATATCGGATTTGGTACGATCTAAGTTTGATAAATTCAACCTGGTTGAGTAGAATAAACTATTTAAATTCATCTCGTAATTTTCAGTAAAGACCCCATTAAAATCTGATAGTTTGATGACCATTTTGTTATATGTTCCAATCGAGCTATTCTTGACAAAAATGTCGGCAGTTCCAGTGGAAACTTCATAAGTTTTTACATGGTCCTCGCCGTTAAAGAGATATAAGTTTCCTTTTGGTGTTTTGTTAGTGTCGTTTATTCTGTTGGTGGTTTCAAAACTATTTAAATAGAAAGACACGTAATTATCAGTGATTGATAGATTTTCATAGTCGATTACCAAGGCTGTATTTATAGTCGGCGTCACTTTGCTATTTGCATCCAAACTAAAATTGACGCCTGAATGTCTACTTCCACTGGTCCATCCATCGATTTGCGAAATAAAAATTCCTTCTTCGCAATTTGTTAATGCTTCGCTG
>JAEZSD010000051.1 GCA_023422095.1 Bacillota bacterium | reverse complement strand
GGAGCCATTAAAGCCTTAAATGAATTGGGTTTTACTTTTGATATTGTGACCGGAACATCCATCGGTGCCTTAAATGGTGCTTTCTATGCCAGTGGAATGATGGAAGAAGCGGAGACACTATGGAATAGCATAACCGCCAATAAGGTAATGAAAAATGGTTTGAGCGTTTCCAAAGATTTGGTCTTTGGCAATCGTTATTCCTACTCTTTAAGCGATTTCACCCAGTGGGCGGGAACCTATTTTAAAAATGGATTGTCGGCTGATATAACTCCATTTAAAGAATTGATTAAAGACGCTCTCGATATTGAAAAGCTTAAAAAAAGCAAAATCAAATTAGGAATCGTCGTCACTAAGTTGCCGGGCTTAAAACCTGTTTTTCTCTGTGCAAATGATCTTCCTGAGGATAAAATTATTCCTTACTTGCACGCCTCAAGCGCATGTGTACCCGTATTCCCTCCTGAGATAATTGACAAAGTCAAATACATCGATGGTTTTTATTCCGATAATGTTCCGATGACTCTCGCTTTTGAGTATGGGGCTGATGAAGTCATCACCATTGATATGCGACTATTTTCTTTAAATCCCCAACATATGGCCTATTTAAAGTACGAAAATGTCACCTATATTGCTCCTTATGTTTCTTTGGGCTCTCTCTTAGACTTTGAACAAGAACCAATCCAAAAAAACATTACTCGAGGATATCACGACGTCATGAAACACTTTGGCAAACTAAATGGCTTCTTTTTTACCTTTCATGGAGACTTCCCTTCTCATCGATATTTCAGCAAGATAATTAATTGCTTTGGAGCGGAAGCCGATCAAGTTATTGAACTGATCTTTAAAGATGTCCGCAAAAAGAGCATGGATGATGAAGATTTGTTTGTTCGCAGTTTAGAACTACTGGCTTTAGAGTTGAATATTACTGATGATCTACCTGTATATTCTTATGAACTTTTTGTGGAACTGATTAAAAAGACTATTGAAGAAAAAAGAGCTCAACACGAAACCGGAACTTTCCTCGAAAAAACGCTCGAGAAATTCCGTAAAAAAGCTTCCTCGATTATCGAATCTAATCTAAAAGAGAGATTCTTTCGCTTCTTTGTCGAGCAATTTATTGAAGCGAAATATATTGAATAGATATCTTCTTTTTTCTTAAAAAAGATACAAATATAAAATTAAATGGCATAAAATAAGAAAGCATTAGGAAACCAACATGAATATAAAATATAAATCAATCATCAGTTTAGGTCTTGTTTCGCTCCTAACCGCTTGCGGTTCGGAATCATCTTTGTCGTTAAGCGAAGGTTTAATTTTAGGAAACACTATCAGGGCCCAACAAGTGAGCTCAGAATTTGCCGCTCCCTCGGCTTTTTCGATCGAAAGAACCGTCGAAGAAGTTGCTCCCGCTAAAACCACCCAACTAAAACAAATTTGGCAAGATGTAATCGTTGATATGAATCATCATTACGCCTATCAAAAAGTCACAGCCTTTAATAAAGTATCTGGGACAGATTCAGAAACTTTTTCGGAGCAATGGACTTATGTGAAAGAAGATATTCTCTATATTGCAACGGATGATGGCAAAGGAAACAAAAACTACACAGAAACAGCATTTGATGCTGAAACCGATACCACATTTGCTGATATCAGAAATAGTTTCCAAAATTTATATCTTGGTAAAGAATCGCTCGATTATCTTCTCGTTGACGTCGCTACTGCCGGAATGACGGACCCATTTTTAAGCGATAGTTTTTATACTCAAGCTGGAGATACTTTTAGCACCAAGAAAATCTCGATTAAATCAGCTGGTGAAGGATCATTAAAAGTCGATCTTAAGCTCAATCAAATGCACAGCGGAAAACAATTCAACTTTGTTTTGAATACCACATTTGACGACTTTCTATTGGTAAACTATTTCTATTATGAAATTCAAGAAACACAATATATTAAAAATGAGATTGCTATCTCCCATAACTTTGAACGTCATTATCCCGATTTGGATGATTTTACCCAAGTAAACTGATAATTGTTCCAGTCAATTAAGTAATTAGGGCTATCAATTAGCCCTTTTTTTATTGACGAAATTAATAATTGTGTATAATAACTTTAATATGTACCCAACGATTTTTGGCTTCATTGATTCCTATTCCTTAATGATGGTCCTCGCCCTAGTGGTGGCTTTTGTTTTGCTCTATTTATTTCTTCGCTATAAAAAAACCAGCAAACAAGAAATGGTGGATATTGTCATATGTGGATCGTTTGCCATTGCTTGTGGACTAATATTCGCCATTTTATTCCAAAACCTTTATGAATTCGTTCAAGATTCTTCGTCCTATCAATGGACATGGGGCATGACATTCTATGGTGGTCTATTTGGTGGCGTCTTTGGGTATTTACTTATCTATCAATTATTTATTCGTAAACATTCGACTGGTGACATTACAAAAGTTTTGGTTATCGCCCCAGCTTGTATCACATTGGCCCATGCGATAGGTAGAATTGGTTGTTTCCTTGAAGGATGTTGCCATGGCATAGAAACCACCGAATGGTATGGTATGTATTTCCCTTCCGCGGGAAAAACATTTATCCCCACCCAATTGTACGAGTCAGTCTTCCTTTTTATTCTCACCGCTTTTTTAATCCTTTTGGCCTTTAAGAAATCATTTAAATATACATTCGTTGTCTATCTTCTTGCCTATGGAGTCTTCCGTTTCCTTATCGAATTTATTCGCGGAGATGAAAGAGGAGCGTTCATGGGGATTTTTTCACCCAGTCAAATTTGGTCAATGGTTCTCCTCGCTGTTGCGGTTCCTCTCTTTTTCATGTTAAAACATCTTATCTTCAAGGACCAAAAAAATGGAAAAGCGTAAATTTCTCGACTGGCTTTTAATTGTTTTTGTCTTTATTTTTCTTAACACTTTCCCCCTCGGTGATTTCATTAAGAATACCTGGGTTTATTTTTTTACTTATTCAGCGATGAATGTCGCTTTTTTAATCTTTGTCTATTTTTACGCTAAGAAAAAAAGCATCCTTCAAACCTACCCTTTTAAACCTGTGAAAAAGAATATCCTTTTATTCATTCCATTAATTGTTGTCAGCGCATCGAATTTTGCCTATTTGGCCTTCGTGCCTTCTGATATGACGGGTTCAGTGAATTGGACATTTTTTCTCTACGCGATTCTCACGGTTTTTACGGCCTTAAAAGAAGAAGTAATCTTCCGTTTATTGCTCATTCCTAATCTAGATAAAGTGAAGTCTCGCTTTTGGCGAATCATCATCAGCGCTGGTATATTCGCTATTCTTCATATCACTAACTATCTCATCACTTTTGATCCATCCTATTTCATTCAAATCATCTACACCTTTGGTTTAGGAATTATCCTGGGATTCATTTATGAATATGGAAGAAGCATATCGATGTGCATCGTCTTCCATTTCTTATTTAACACGATTAATGACACGATATTTAACTTCTTAGCTCCCAACACAAGCAACCTCCCTATTTACTTCCTCGCTAATGCGGCCGTGGCTTTAGTGGCGGGCTTATATTTGTTAATCATCTATTTAACAATCATAAAAAAAGAAAATCCGCAAGCGGATCTTCCTTTGGTGAGAACTGAACAATAATTACTACTCGAGCTCAAAGGCTCCAGTATAAAGTTGATAGTACATTCCTTTCACATTGATTAAATCTTTGTGATTTCCTCTCTCAGTGATTTCCCCATCGTTGAGGACCATGATGGCCTCGCTGTTTTGAATGGTGGAGAGACGGTGAGCGATGACGAAGACAGTGCGGCCTTCCATCAATTTGTCCATCCCTTGTTGAACGAGTTTTTCTGTTCGAGTATCGATCGATGAAGTTGCCTCATCTAGAATCATAACAGGGGCATCGGCTACAGCGGCTCGAGCGATGGAAAGCAATTGTCTTTGACCTTGTGATAAATTAGAGCCATCTCCGCTCAGCATCGTATTGAAACCATTGGGTAAACGAGTGATGAAATCATATGCGTTAGCGATTTTTGCTGCATTGTAGACCTCTTCATCGGTGGCTTCCAATCTTCCGTAACGGATGTTTTCCATAACCGTTCCGGTGAATAGATTAGTGTCCTGTAAAACAATGCCTAAAGACCTTCTTAAATCAGCTTTTTTAATCTTATTGATATTTATGCCATCGTATCTGATTTTGCCGTCTGCGATGTCATAGAAACGATTAATTAAGTTAGTTATCGTGGTTTTACCTGCCCCAGTGGCGCCCACTAAAGCGATCTTTTGTCCTGGTCGTGCATAGACGGATATGTCCTTGAGAACTAATTTATCTTCTTT
>JAEZSD010000078.1 GCA_023422095.1 Bacillota bacterium | reverse complement strand
AGACATTTAATGAAATCAGCCCAAGTTCACAAGACTGATTACAAGAGAATTAAATTTCTCATCATTAAATAAGGAGGTAACCGAAAATGGCAAGAGTAAAGAATAGTGTCGCTACACGCGCACGCCGTAAAAGAGTTTTAAAAAGAGCTTCTGGTTACTTCGGAAGTAAGCACGTTTTATTTAAAACCGCTAAAGAACAAGTCATGCACAGTTTGCGCTATGCATACATTTCTCGTCGCTTAATTAAAAGAGACTATCGAAAATTATGGATCAGACGTATCAACGCTGCTTGCAGAATGAACGATATTTCTTATAGCAAATTCATGTTCGGCTTAAAAGTGGCTAACATTGATGTTAACCGTAAAATGCTAGCTGAATTAGCGATTCATGATGCCCAAGCCTTCGCTGACTTAGTCAAAGAAGCAAAAAAGCATCTCAAATAAGTACTACTTAATTTGAAAAAGACTCCAAGAAAATGGAGTCTTTTTTGTTATAGAATGCCTTCGGTTTTTTCATCATCGAAGGACAGTATTTTGGTCTCGACATTTTGAATCGCTTCTCTAATCAATGTATCGTAATCAAATTTAGCTTCGAAGGTTAAAACTTGGTCGAGGCGAGGAGAAGTTTTTGGAGCCTTGGGAGTGAAGATTGTGCAGCAGTCTTCATAAGGGCGAATTGAGATTTCATAAGTCCCGATTTTGCGAGAAATATCAATAATCTCAGTTTTATCCATCGTTGCACAAGGGCGGAGAATTGGCATATTGGTAACTTCGTTAATGACATGCATTGACTGAAGAGTTTGGCTTGCCACTTGACCAATGGATTCGCCACTTGAAATAACAGGACATTTTCTTCTTTTTGCTAAGCGATCAGCAAGACGAAACATCATTCTTCGCATCATTGTGATGCAATAACTTTCATCCGCATTGTCATAGATGGCTTCTTGAATCTTAGTAAAGGGAACGATGTGGAGACGAATTCGGGGTTGATATTTATTTAAGGTGTGAAGTAAATCTTCAAGTTTATATATCACTCCCGCTTGAGTATAAGGAGGGGAGGCAAAATGAATGCATTCAATCATTACTCCTCTTTTCATCATCAAGAAAGCAGCGACCGGCGAATCAATTCCGCCGGAAAGCATATGCATGGTTTTTCCCCCGACTCCTAGGGGGTATCCACCCGCACCTAGAAAAGTGTGACAGAAAATATAAGTCGCTTCTTCTCTCACTTCGATAGAGAGGAGGATATCTGGTTGATGGACATCAACTTTCAGGGTGATGTTTCTAAGGATGTGACCAGCTATTTCACGGGTGATTTGTTCAGAGACTAATGGATATTTTTTATCGCTTCTTTTGCACTTAATTTTAAATGTTTGACCCTTCTCATCTTTAATTAGATTGAGAGAAGCCTGTTTCATTTCTTCCATATCTCGAGTGCATTTATAGACTAGAGATAGAGAATGAATTCCGCTGATGTCTTGGAGTCTCAAGATGACGGGTTGGTATTCGATTCCGTTGAGAGCCACATAAATGTGGTCATACCTGGTTTCAATTTTTAATAAAGGAAAATCTTTTAGGGCGAAACGAATGTTAACCGCTAATGTTTTAATAAAATCTTTTTTATTTTTGCCTTTGGTCGACAACTCGCCAAAGCGAACCATGATGTGATCGTAAGTAATCATCTTTTTATTCCTTTCACCACTTCATCTAAAGAAGATAAGAAAAGAGAGACATCGCTTTTCGTGTTGGTTGTGTCTAAAGAGACACGAAGTGTATTTGAGTATATTTGTTCAGGCTTCCCCATAGCCTTTATAACATAGCTATAAGTTTCTTTTCTAGCGTGACAGGCTGAGGTTGAAGAAATCATAATCCCCCGATTAGATAGAGCTTCCACCACGACACTGGCTTTACGATTTTTCAAAGAAAAATTAATAATGAATGGGCTCGCATTCCTTGGTGAATTTATTTCATACAAATCTGTATTATTTGCTAGATAAGTGCGAATCTGCTGATTTAATGGCTCAATTTGTTCGATTTTAGAAGGAATATCAGATAGAGCAAAGCGGATGGCTTTACTTAAAGAGACACCCATCGCGACATCATTGCTTCCAGAGCGAAGACCGTCTTCTTGTCCGCCTCCCGCTAATAAGGGGAGGAGATCAATTTTCTTCCTTTTTAATAGAACTCCACAACTGTTTAAGGCATTAATTTTATGACCCGCAACGGTAATGAGATCAACTTTTGAATAATCAATAAGTATTTTCCCCACCGCTTGAACAGCATCGACGTGAAAGACAATTTTTGGATGTTTAGTTAATAGACCAGAAATCTCGTCTATAGGGTTGACTGCTCCAGTTTCATTATTGACCGCCATTAATGAAACAAGGGTCGTTTCATTTGTAATAGCCTTTTTTAAATCCTCAACATCAATTATTCCGTCCCCATTAACCGGCAGATAAGTGACATTGAATTGAAATTTGGCTTCTAATTGGCGAAAAACATCTAAAACAGAAGGGTGTTCTGCTACGGAAGTGATGATATGGTGACCTCGGTTAGCGTATTGGAAGGCAGTCCCCTTTATCGCTAGATTATTTGCTTCAGTCGCGCCGCTGGTAAAAATCACTTGGTGATTAGATAAATGAAAACAATCCAATATCTGCTGTTTGGCCATATCCAAAAGATGAGAGGCTTTTTGCCCCTCAAAATGAATACTGCTAGGATTGGCAATAAATTGTTCGATTACTTTTTGATAGGTTTGAAGAATCTCAGGATTCACCAAAGTGTTAGCAGCATTGTCAAGGTAGATAATCTTACTTTCTGGCATCCGCTTCTTCCTCTACGTGCATACGACGATAGATAGCGCTTGCGTCATGATAAACTTTTAAAAATTCACCATCATAGAATGACTTCTCTAAAACATTGAGTTGCTGATGAACATCCTTTTGATGATGTCGATCGCGGTTGGCATATACAATTGCAGATTCCGCTAATTGGGCTTCACGGCATTTGTTCTCCGCATCATCAAAGAAAGCATTAGCGACATTCTTTAAAGAATTGGCTTTTTCATTAATCATTGCCACATCGATTGGTCGAACTTTTAAAGCGATATCGATTTCGTTTAATAAATTGTAGCAGGTTTCAATTTGTTCTTTGTATTGATTAGTAAAGTCTGGAATATCGAGGTTACGTAGTAAACTTTCAACTTGTTTACAGTGGTAGTAGTAAGCAAACACCATAGTGTAAGCTTCTTCGCTGGATTCTTTTAATGAATCGAGATAAGCCTTAAAATCAAGAACTTGGCTGTTGGCGGTATTGTAATCATCATTAAGTTCATCAAGCTTTCTTTTTAGAACACTAAAAGGTTGTTTAGTGGAAGAATGGATGAAATTGTCTAAGTTGCGCTTCGAACCACCGAGTTTATTCATGTCCTCTTTTAGAATATCTATCTTTTCCTTTTGTTCTGGCGAAATTACATAAACGTTATTTACTTCTGGTAAGAGAGAACAAATTTTTAAGAATACTTTTTCCAAATCAATGACTTTGGCGTAAAGAGCATCGCAAGATTTGGTGAAATCATCTTTGTCTTGAGTCTCTTCACCTAAGAGTTTGTGAGTCTCTTCAATTTCTTGTTGGATTTTATCCAAAGATTCCATCACTCCCGATGTTTGTAAAGCAATCAATTTTCTCCGATTTGAATCAAGAGTCATGTTCCAAATATCAACACGATGTTTGTAAGAAAGATTGAATAGAGGAATGCCCGAACTTTCAACGTCGTTATACTCTTTGGTAAGAGCGGCTATTTTATCAGGAATAATTGATTGGGTGAGAATACATAAATTTGGTAATTGGCTTAAAGCGGAATCAAGAGCTCGAATAACTTTTCCAATTACTGGGATGAGAGCGTTAGCTTCTTCGTATTCGGCACTTTCAATGTGGTTTTCAAAATCTGAAAAAGAAGTATCGAGTTTATCGAAAACGTGAGTAAAAGAAGAGGTGACAATCTCTAAATCGTTAGAATTAGCATAGAAAACTTGTTTCACACGGCGATAATCTTCTTTGAGGCGAAGGACAAGATGGCGGGCTTCTTCTTCGGGCTTTATCACTTCAAACAAGTCCTTGTCTAGTTGATTAACTTTTTGTTCAAAGGACGCGATAGCTTTTTTTGTGTCGCTGATGACATTTTTAATATTTTGAAATTGGTTGTTGGCCACTAGGGCTTTGGTTTGCTTGATCATCGACTCGGCAAATTTATCTTCTCCTTCAAAAACTTCTTTGAATTTTTTTGAGAACTCATTGTATTTTTCAACATAGAGTAGATTGGTGCGAGAGATGATTTCTAAACGATGGATATATTGAGAATCCTGACCGATTAATAAAGCGTCAAGATAGGAGTATTTTCTTTCTAATTCTTTAATCTGGCGGCGAATGGCATTTCGCGAAAGGACAAAATGATATAAAAGATAGAGGCCAAGACCAAGTAAAATCGCAGCCCCAATACAAATAAGAATGATTCCGACTTCATTGATACTTGCTAAAACAATATTTGCCATATATATCTCCTTTCGTCCATGATGTGTACATTATTAATGTAAGAAACGATATATCAAAACTATTTTATCTTTTTTTCCTTTCAATATGAAACTCTTTTTCCATAAAAAACTTTATTCTTTTCATCAATGAAAGTAGGAATGGTATTGTAAAAGCTCTTCTATCCTATGGATAGGCTATAATGTTTCGACTTTTTTTCTTAGAAATATAATCGTTGACTGATTGGCGATAATTCTATATAGTATTAACTGCATATAATGCAGCATGTGAATACAGCTTGTCTGACGTTTGACAGCAAAAAAGTAACCTAAGCTCAATGGTGAAAAGTCAAACACCCGAAGCAAGGAATTCACA
>JAEZSD010000029.1 GCA_023422095.1 Bacillota bacterium | reverse complement strand
GAATCGCTTTCCATCCATAAGGTGTGTTGTTGATCTCTGGGCATAAAATCATGAAGAGAGCAAAAGCGACTTGAGTAATGAGAAATATAATTCCTTTGGCGAATTGCTTATGAAATAAATTTCCACTTCCACAGATGAAGAATGATAATTTTGTTCCAACGCTACCATCGACAAACATCGTCCATAAATTCTTAAAAGCTCGACCAATTTTTATTCCGAAGTTTTTAAAGAATGAAGCGATACCTTTGCCAATGTTGGTGAAGAAATGCCCTACTGCTTTACAAGCACTATGAAAAATGTTTTGCTTTTCTTTCCCCTTTTCTGGGGAGGGTGTTTGGACATCAGCCATGCATTATCTCCTTTCTGACCAATTTGTTTGGCGAATAAAAAGTTAGATAATTATGCAATATCTACTGGTAAATCTTCAGGAATCGTATCTGGCAATTTACCCTTTTGCCAAATGTGTTCCATGATATAGAGAGTTTCTCTAAGTTTTGCAAGAGTGCTATAGGTTCCGCCATCGTTAATAACAGCGTTTTTATAGTAATCGGGAGCGCTCTTAGAATAATAATAGGTATTTAATGTACCAGTGACAAATGGTTGAGGAATGCCATAGGCAGCCATTGAAGTTTGAGCAACGGCTAAGTCGTAGACAGTTGGATCAACTTGTTCTTGAACTTCAGCGATATCGTCTTCCGCACCTAAATAGGCGGGGACGTTAGCACATTCAATGAAAGATTGGAGTTGAACTTCCTTACTTGATAAATATGAGATGATGTCTTGCATATATGGATATTTCTTAGCGCTGGCAGCGAAGTTCATCATTAAAACTTTGCAGTCAGCGAATGTTCCACCTTGCATGACAGTTCCTTCGGAAATGGCGCTTAATCCAGCGACATCATCGGCGTTTAATGTATAGGTTGGGATGAGAGTAATGCCAGTTTTGCTCTTACCAATAGCTGTGGTAAATGCATCATAGTGCCAGGCTCCACCAATCATGCTGAGAACGGCTTTGTTAGCAATTGTTGTGGCCCAGTTACTATCGCCAGGAAGTAGACCACCATTGTCATGATTGAAAGTGCGTTGCGCCCATCTTAATGAAGCGATTTCATCATCGCCTTGAGCGTAGCAATTATTCTTTTCCAAATTTTTGTAAATTTTTAAGGAAGTGTAGTTATTAGAAGCATTGACCGCTAAGAGGTTGAATGAATAGTTAAACCCATCAGTACCAGCAATGGTAAAAGCTTTCGTTTTTGAACTCTTTGCAGCAGCGGCTTGCATTAAACCTTCAAAAGATTGAGCTTGTTCTGCGGTGACATAGTCCTTGTTGTAATAAAGCATGAGAGCTTGTGAAATAAAAGGGACACCATAGAGACTACGAACGGTTTCATATGTTGAATAGACAACATCAAGATATGAAGCTGGGTTATCGTCAGTCACTTGAGTGATGAGTGCTTCATCGGTAAAAGGATAAACTAAGCCTCTTTCGACCAGTTTTCCAATATTGTCGTGAGCGGTGACAATAATATCTGCGCATGCAGTATTGTCAGTAGCCATAGCTCCACCAACGGTACCAGTATCAACACCAGTCACACTAATGGTGTATTTGAAATCGGGATGCGATTCAACATACTCATTGCAAACCTGTTGATAAAATTCGGCGGATTCTTCGCCGACCCAGAGTGTGATGACTGTGCTTTCGCCACAACTTACTAAAGGTAAAGTCATTCCAGCGAGAAGAAGCGCAGTAATCAAAATCTTTTTTGATTTCATAATTATCTCCTATATTTTTTCCTTCAAAGAAGAAGGTTCATAAATAGTATATTTTCGTTTGAAAGAAAAAACAACAACAAAAGGCCGCATAATGCGCGCACGCGTAAGGAAAAGGAAATATACTAATTATTCTTCGGATACTAAGGGAACAAAGGATTTTTTGTCTATCACTTTCGTGCCAGTGATAAAATCGTGAAGTGTTCGTCCACTCTTCGTTAAAGAAGCGATCAGCAAGAAGACAATCGGCATGATGTAAAAGGTGTTTAAAGAAAAGAAGAGAAAAGGCAGACATCCCTCAATAATGAGGATAAATAGAAAACGGAAAACGACTTGATACCAGCGCGCTCGTGATTGATATCTAGTAGAGATTAATTGCTGTTCGGTGAAAAGCTGTCCTATCGTGGCTCGCCTTTTATTTAGTAAGGGAACCGCTAATAAAAAGATACTCAGTGAGACAGTGCCGCATAAAACATTGATTCCATAATGAATGAGGTCTTTATCAAAAGTTAGGTTTTTAAAAACACTGTTTTCTTGCAATGATTGAATGTACTCATCGTATATTTCTTGAGTAGCATCAGGAATATTTTTAACAATATAGGTTTGTTCTTCTTCGTCGACATAAGTTTGATAGTTTTGATATTCGTCCTCGTTACTCTCGTTGATTAAAATCTTTTCGCCATAACCGGTTTCTAATTTGGTCATATCTTGGATTTCAACGATTTGATGTTTGTATTGATTATAAGTATTGGCTACGGGTGTGTTCATGCATACATAATAGCAAAGCCAAAAGAAGAAAAAGATGATGCATATGTCAATTAAGCCACCACCAAGACGTTGCATGAAATGCGGTTTAATATTTTCCGTGGTTGATTGGTTAATTTTTTTACTGTCTTCAGCAGGATTATTGGTTTTTTGCATATCCATATTATAAAACAAAAGACGGATATTTCTATCCATCTTTTCATTAACTGAACGATACTAGCAAAGGCGCATGTCAACTTCAGATTGCCACACTTCAATATTCTCGCCATCGATCCATACATTTACTGATGTCTCAGCAAAATCAGGCTCGACTTCAATGAGCAATTTTTGAGCGTTGATATCAAGAACGGCGTATTTTTGATTGCCGTAGTCGATTGTTCTTTCAACTGTTGCAGGGATTCCGCCTTCTGGGACGATATGAATCGCTTTGCGATTGAAGATATAATGATATTTTTTCTTATAGGCATCATTGCCTTCGATGGCGTTGATTTTAAAGCCATTGCTTTGAGGAGCAGGAATTTGAACTGACTCAATGTTATAGAAGAAATTGAGAACTCGCTCGCCTTTCTCTTTTACTTCTTTTTTGCCAAAGAATCCATAGAGCATTTCTTGTTTCTTTACTGGAGCGAGGAGAGCTTCTTCACCGACTATTATTTCTACTTTATCATTGAGAATTGCAAAGTGATAATCATCTCCAGGTTTGACACTTTCATCAACGAGAGCGAAGAGATAACGATCGCCATATTCAAGATATGCTAGATGTTTATTTTCAACCTCTTCGATAGTGTGAACTTTGAGATGGAAGTCTTTTCCTGGCACAATCGCGTAGGGTGGAATTTCCATCATGAATTCTTTTCTTTCTTCTAAGGCTTCAACAAAAGCAGGAGGAAGAACGACTTTTTTATCAAGTACCACCATTTTTTCATTTTCCACTTTAGCTTGAACAGGAGTGAAATCTGGGATGGCAGAGATAAGAGTAATTTCAGTTTCTTTATCGAAGAAGTGAATCTTGTCATTGTCGATGGCTAAGTCGACTAAATCACCGACTTCAACAGGAGAACTTTCCACTGTCTTAATGGTGATATTTTTACCGACATCTTTCAATGTGAAGTCATCACTTCCTAAGCCGATTTCACCATAGATAATGCTTTCGTTACCGAGGTGTTCAACGGCATTGACGTGGCATTTTAAACCAGTAGCTTTTTGACTTATTTTAATATGTTCTGGGCGAATGCCAAGAGTGACTTTGACGTCACCATGAATGTAACTATCATGGACTTTGCTGACTTTTTCAAATGGTAATTTAATTTTGCTTCCATCAATGAATTCCATGTCGACAACATCACCAACTCTATTGAGAGTGACATCGAAAAAGTTCATCTGCGGGCTACCGATAAATCCTGCCACAAATTTGTTATATGGCTTATTGTATAAATTCATCGGAGTGTCGATTTGTTGGACATATCCTAGTTTCATAACGACAATACGAGTACCCATGGTCATCGCTTCAACTTGATCGTGTGTGACATAGATAAAGGTCGTCGCTAGTTTTTTATGCAATTTTGTAATCTCGGTTCTCATTTGAGCACGAAGTTTGGCATCGAGGTTGCTGAGAGGTTCATCGAGCAAGAAGACTTTTGGATCACGAACAATAGCGCGTCCTAACGCCACACGTTGACGTTGACCTCCCGACATCGCTTTCGGCTTGCGATCAAGATAATCTTCAATATCCAATATTTTGGCGGCTTCCATCACCTTTTCATGAATGACTTCTTTGGAAACATGGCGGTTTTTTAAACCAAAAGCCATATTTTCATAAACTGTCATATGAGGATAAAGAGCGTAGTTTTGGAACACCATGGCGATATCGCGATCTTTTGGCTCCATATCATTGACGAGAGTGTCTTCAATGAATAGGTCACCGGCGGTGATTGCCTCAAGACCAGCAATCATGCGAAGTGTCGTGGATTTTCCGCAGCCAGAAGGACCGACGAAAACAATGAATTCCTTATCTTGAATGTCAATGTTGAAATCATTAACCGCCTTGTGACCGTTGTCGTAGACTTTGTAAATGTGACTAAGCCTTAAATTTGCCATATAGCCTCCTTATGGATTAGTGAAGTAGTACTAATCATTATTTTAACTTGTTTTGAATGAAAGAAAAGTTTTATCTATCTTCCTCTATGGGAGAAAGAGAGATGCCCTTCCTTTCTAGATATAAAATTATTTCATTACTGCCCTGAATGTGAGAGGGCATCGAACAGAAGCGTTTCTTCTTTGAATAGATGATGTACATCTCATCAATCAAGATGACCTTTTTGATTTTATCAAAAGGAAGTACATTTTTAATCCAGAGAATGCGATTGATTAAACAATCATTTTTCACTTCGACATAATGGAATAATTGATCGAGTAAGACAACAATCCCGATGATGGCGAATAGACCGCCAAAAATGTAGACGAGAATCGCAATCAAAAGATTAGAGCGATCCCAAATAAAGTAGCCAAGCACGGCCAAAGATATCACAATGTCCACGATTAAAAAGATGACTAAGCCTTTGATTGGGTAGGTTCTTAACTTTTGCTTCTTCATTAAATAACTTTCTTTAATACCGCGGATGTATTAGCGGGTAAGTTTATCGATGAATATATGGTTCCAGGAATTAAGGAAGCATTGTTGGAGAATAATAGTTGATAGCTATCGCCAAGAGTGACAGAACCATTGTTTAGTCCATGGACAACAAATAGTTCACCCTCTTCGGTGCTTAAGCGATAGGAAATGAGACCAGTTGTATTATTTGCTGATGCTCCTAAAATGGCATCGTTAATTTCGGCGCGAGTAGAGAGAGTTAATTGAGAGTTTTGTTTGCGGAAAGCAATCAAAGCTTTGAACCACTCGAACATTGATAAGTTATCTGCTTTCAAAGAGTAATCCATATTGTTAATTAAATCGCCCACGTTATAGGAGTTTCCGGCATATTTTTTGACATCCCCATCCATATAGGCTTTGGTTCTCATGAAGTCTTCGCCTTCTTGCATGAAAGGGACTCCTTGAGCGGTGAAGACCATCATCTCTGATTGAGAATAGACATTATTAAAGTAACGAGAAGTAGAAACCTTTTGAACAAGTTGATCATAGAGAGTGTAGTTATCATGGCAAGAGACATAGTTAATTACTTGTTCAGGTTGAATAGTTTTAGCACCTGAGCTAAATACTCCCTCAATGCCAGGTAAAATACTCGAAGCATTTGTAGCGAGACCTCCCACCCAGCCCAAAGCAGGGTTGTTGTCGCCACGAACCGCGTTACGAATGACATCGTTGAAGGCTCCAACATAGTTGCCTTCCCCAGCGAAATAGGATTGAGCTAAGCTCGATTGAACAGTTTGTTGATTTGTTAATTCAGTAGCGGAATTGCCACCTTTAAGTTTAGAGGTGCCACCGGTCCAAGGTTCACCATAGATCATGATGTCATCATAGAGGGCGGTGCAATCTTGATAAATATCAATCATCGTTTGATTATCCATTAAACCCATGAGGTCGAAGCGGAATCCGGATAGATGATACTCATCAATCCAGAACGCTGAAGACTCACGAACAAATTTATTGACCATAAAACGTTCCGTGGCCATTTCGTTTCCACATCCAGAGCCGTTATAAGGGACACCACTGGATTTCGTGCGGTGATAGTAATAAGGAACTAATTTATGGAAATTGGAATCAGTGAAGGATGAAGTGTGGTTGTAAACGACATCCATGTTGATATTGATTCCGGCTTCATGGAAAGCCATCACCATTTGTTTGAACTCGCGAATGCGAACTGCTCCGTCGCTTGGATTGGTGGAATAACTACCTTCCAAGACGTTGTAATTAAGAGGATCATATCCCCAGTTATAATTATCCACTCCCATGCTAGTATCAAGAGTCGATTCATCGATACTTGAGAAATCATAGAATGGTTGAATTTGAACATGAGTAATGCCGAGTTCTTCCATGTGGTCTAGTCCCGTTGTAACGGTCGTCACCCCACTTGTATAAGTGGTGCCAGTTTCAGCTAAACCAAGGAAGCGACCACGATTATTTTCCAAAACACCACTGTTGGGGTTAATGGTCATGTCACGGACATGAATTTCATAGATTGAGGCATCAGTTCCATTGGTGCCAAATTCAGGGCGAGTATCAAGGTTCCA
>JAEZSD010000014.1 GCA_023422095.1 Bacillota bacterium | reverse complement strand
CCTGCATTGCAACTTGGTTTACCAAATTCGCTTAATTATTATAACAAAACATATTCAAGATGCAATATAATTTCTTAACGAGAAGGAGACACAAAATGATTACCAATAAAGAATTAGCAAATATTATATTCCCAGATGTCACATTGACTCTTGAGGATTTAGAAAAAAGATATCCACCCAGAAACTTACCAATAGGCGCAGAAGTCACCCGCTTCGCTCCTAGCCCAACCGGTTTTCTTCATACTGGCTCTTTATTCACTAGCATGATTTGTCGCAAAGTAGCTTCTCAAAGCAACGGAATCTTTTTCGTTCGCCTTGAAGACACAGACACCAAAAGAGAGATCGAAGGATCAGGTACCCAGTTATTAGAACAACTTAAAGTTTTTAATATCACTCCAGATGAGGGATATCTCGGAGATTACCAAAAAGGTGATTATGGACCCTATGTTCAATCGGAAAGAGCCGATATATATCGCATTGCGATTAAGCATTTACTTGAGATAGGAAGAGCATATCCTTGCTTCTGCACTCCTGAGGAACTCAATGAAATTCGGGCCAAGCAAGAAGCTGCCAAACTTGTTCCTGGTTATTACGGACAGTTTGCTAAATCCCGTTTCTTAACCAACGATGAAAAAGCCGAACGCGTAAATGCAGGAGAACCATTTGTTATCCGTTTTAAAAGCAATGGTAACCATATTCGCAAAATTAAAGTGAGTGATCTTGTTCATGGCGTGTTTGAAATCGCCGAAAATGATCAGGATATAGTCATCTACAAGAGCGATGGTCTTCCTACTTATCATTTTGCCCACGTTGTCGATGACCATTTTATGCGCACTACGACAGTTATTCGAGGCGAAGAATGGATTGCTTCGCTTCCCATTCACCTAGACCTATTCCAAGCCATGGAATGGCCAGCTCCTCTTTACGCCCATTTACCAGTCATCATGAAATTGGATGAAAATGGAAATAAAAGAAAACTATCCAAAAGATTAGATAGTGAAGCGGCTGTTAGCTTTTTTCTCCAGGACGGTTATCCCACCGAGGCTATCATCATGTATTTGATGACAATCGCCAATTCCAACTTTGAAGAGTGGATTTTCCAAAATCGTTTTGTAAATATGCAAGACTTCGTGTTTTCATTTACCAAAATGTCTTTAGATGGCGCTCTATTCGATATTGGAAAATTAAACTTTTTTGCAAAAGAAATATTGGCCAAGAAAAATAAAGATGAAATATTTGAGATGGTGGTCTCGTATGCTACAAAATACCAACCCAAACTTTTAGAGGTTGTCAATCGCAATCACTCCTATTTTAAAGAAATTATGAACATCGAAAGAGAAAAAGAGAATCCTCGAAAAGATTACGAAAAATTTGGCAATCTCTTAGAATCAATTAGTTTCTTCTATGATGATTTTTACGAAGACCTTTTCAAAGAAAAACTCCCCTTCTCTGATAAATTAGCTCCTTCTTTAATTAAGGATGTACTAGATTCAATTAAGGCCAACCTATCTCTTGAGCAAGATGAACAATCATGGTTTGGCCAATTAAAACAAATTGGCGAAACACTAGGTTTTGCTCCTAATGGAAAGCTTTATAAAAACAATCCTCAACAATACGTTGGCTCAGTTGCCGACATTGCTGAAATTCTTAGAATTACCTTAACTGGAAAGAAAAATAGTCCCAATCTTTTCTATGTCATGAAAGTCCTAGGAAAGAACCGCTGTGACAAAAGAATTGAAAGAGTAATTTCTTCGTTTTAATTTATTAAGAGAGTGTTATATAATACTCTCACTGGTCCCATGGTCAAGCGGTTAAGACGAGACCCTCTCAAGGTCTAATCCCGGGTTCGATTCCCGGTGGGATCACCAAAAAATCTTAATTAGCTTTGAGCAAACTCAAAGCTTTTTTTCTTCTTTTTGCTATAATCAATATATGAAAACACTCTTTATATATAATCCTTCAAGCGGAAAAGGACTAACTCAACGACAAGTTGAATATATAAATCATGAATTATCAATTATTTCATCATCTGTAGAGTACCGTTATTGCGTAGATCTATATCAACTTTATGAGGTTTTAAAAAATCCTTTATATGCTTATGATCTTTTAGTTTTTGCAGGTGGGGATGGAACATTTCATCATGTTGTTAATGCCTTATCAAGCCATGAATATCGACCAGTTTTAGGAATAATACCGTGTGGAACGCTTAACGACGCAAGCAAAAATTTTGGATATACCAGAAACATCGGTCATTCGTTAAAAATAATTAGTAAAGGTTTCATCCAAGAAGTCGATATTTTCAAAGTTAATAATCACTACGCTGTTTTTAGTCTTTCGGTGGGGACTTTTTCTGATATTCCTTATAGGGTAAAAGCTATTAAAAAGAAGCGTTTTCATGTCTTGTCATACTATGAATTGGCCTTAAAATCTTTAGCGAGAAAGGATTCCGTCCAAGGAGAAATATCTTTAGACAATCAAACACCATTTTGCTTTTTTGCCCCCTTCTTATTGGTGTTGAATTCTCGATTCATGGCCGGCTTTAAAATCAATAACCAAGCAAAATTGGATGATGGACTAGCTGATTTAATGTATACCAGCAAAGGGTGGTTTAATGGCTTATTCAGATTCTTTTTTCGCCCAAGAAAAGTTCATAAATTTGCCTTTAACGAGGCCTATATCAACATGGATAAGGTGTGTTCTTGGGATATTGATGGCGAAGAATTAGTGGCCCAAAAAGTTGAGATCAAAGTGCTCAGAAACCACATCAAAATTATTGCAAAAACCAGAAAATTGTAAAAAATAACCGAGATTTGCTAATCTTTTTATAAAAAGAATTGTTTTTTAGAGTTCGCCCGTTAATAATATAGTTATCTGGAGGACTTTTTATGAAAAAGAGTTTCAAAGTTTTATTCGTTATTTTGAGTATTTTCACCGCTTTATTTTTTGGCGGAGCCGTCGGCACGATAATCACTCAAGTTGCATTAAATGATCCCACCGCTTGGGGAGCAATTTTTACTACCTATCTACCTGAGGCTGCTACTTTCGGTGTCCTAATTAGTGGAATTATTTTTTACGCTTCCATTGTTATAGGTATTGCCTTAATGGTCCTTAGCCTCATCTTAATCAAAAAACACATTGGTCTAAAAATTGTTTGTGCAATTTTTTCCTTTGCTATCGCTCTTCTTGGAGTAATGGTAGCCAGCATTCTTGCTAATGGAAACGTATTTATTGATTTTGCTTCTTCTGTAATCGCTGTTGTAATTGGGACGTACGCCATCGTTATATTAAGCGGTTTATATTTCGTATTTGTGATTACCTTAGATTGTTTGTCTATCGTTTTTTCAAGAAAAGCGATTCAAGAATCGGATGAATTATTCCCAGCTGAAGCATCCGATGAAAATAAAGAAAATTTGGATTCGGATAAAATTGAAGCTCTAAGCGCTCCTGCCGATCCCATTGAATATGAAGATTTATCTGCCGAGCCTATTCCAGTTTTTATTCCTGAACCAGAGCCGGAAATAGAACCAGAGCCAGAAGCTGTTCCTGAAGTCATTCCCGCACCAGCTCCCGCCCCTGTTCAAGAACCAATTGATCCAAAGGAATTAGCCGCGATGATTCGCGATATCGTTCGCGATGAGATTGCTCGCAATAATGCTCAACAACCAAAGCAAGAAGCTCGCCCAACGACTGATAATCATAGTATTGTTGGTGCCACTTTTGGCGGACCATTAATTGTTCAATATTTCGGAAATGGTATGTCTCCAATTCCACAAAATGTTGAACCAATATCTCATCCTGCTCCTGCCCCTGCCCCAGCACCAGTTCCAACTGTTGCTGAAGTTGCTAAACCAGCACCTGCACCGGTAGTTGAAAAAGTTGAAGCAGCTCCTGCCCCAGCACCAGTACTTCAACCCGAAGCTGTTGTTATTCCCGCTCCAGTGGCTGTACAACCAGTTCCGTCCCCTGTTGTGGAAGAACCGGTTGCCCCTAAAGCTCCAATTATTCGCATTCCTTTTGAAGAGAGAATGCTTAAGGCCGAAAAAGATATGCAGGCCAATTACAACGCGATAAAAAATGAGATCCTATCATATGGTGTAAAATCACGTGTTTCTTCTTCTGGCGATACTTTCCGTCTTCACCGCAAGACCTATATTAAATTAACCATTGCGGGAAAGAGCTTAAAATTGTATTTTGCCCTCAATCCTGATGATTACAAAGATTCAACCATTCCAGTTCAAGACGCGGGAAACAAAGCTATTTATGCTGAAATTCCTCTTGTCTTTAAGGTCAAATCTGGTTTATCGATGAAGCGATGCAAAGAGTTGATTCAAACGGTTATGGAAAACGATGCCTTAGAGCAAGGCGAAATCGGTAATGTAAACTGGGTTAAAGAGTTGAAAGTTGCCGCGAAAGATAAAGCAAAAAAAGCGCTTGAAGAAGATTAATTATTTCTTCCGTTTGTCCGATATTTAGCCGTCTTAGACGGCTTTTTATTTAGCTGTATGCGCGAATAATTCTTAATGTTATACATACAAATATTTGCGCGCGAGCTTGTTATATGTTAACATTCTTAACGGAACAAATTGTTCGGAATGGATGTGGTCATCGAATGGATGTGCCTCTGTCGTGGCTTATAATTGCAATATGTCTTATTGGCAGCTTCTTCTTTTCTGCTAGTGAAACAGCGTTATCTTGTTGTAACCGTTTCAAAATTCAAATCAAAGCAGACAACGGAAGCAAAACCGCCAAACTTCTGCTAAAAGTTTGTGACCGATTCGATCGAGCGTTGACTGCCATCCTTATCGGAAATAATATAGTCGCTATTACTGCTTCAGTTGTTTCGGCAACTCTTTTTGTTAATTTCATTTTGCCTGAAGCCACATATGGTTTAAATAAAGACACTGTCTCATTGATTTCCTCAATCTGTATGACTTTTCTTTTCTATATCCTTGGCGATACTCTTCCTAAGACAATAGCCAAAGCAATCCCCGATACTGTTTCATATATCGTTGTTATTCCGGTTTATCTTTTTATGATTCTTTTATATCCAATTGCAGTCATTTTTGAATTGATGACCAAGACAATAGAAAAGATATTTAAAGTTAAAACAGATGACAAATTTACCGAAGAAGACTTTGAAAACGTAATTGAAAAGACAACAAGCGATGGTTTATTTGAACAAGAGCAAACTGAAATCATTCAATCAGCACTAGAATTTATCGATACAAATGTTCGCGAAGTTCTCACTCCAAAAAAAGATGTCTTTGCTTTAGATATTAATACTTTAACGCACGACAAAATGAAGGAAATTCTTCTTAATACTAATTACTCTCGCATTCCTGTTTATGATCAACAACCCGACAATATAATTGGCATTCTAATAGTTAAAACTTATTTCAAGGAAATAACAAAGAATACCAATGTCTCTATCCGAAAGATATTATCAAAACCATATTTTGTGCCGAACACGATTATGATCGATGACCTTTTTAATGGGTTTAAAAAGAATCATAGTCATATCGCTATTGTGCGAGATAAAGATCATAAGATGGTTGGCATGGTGACCATGGAAGATGTCCTAGAAGAATTAGTGAGTGGTATCGGTGAGCCAAACACTCCCAAGGAGAAAAAGTAATATGGAATGGTATTATTACGTAATACTCGCTGTTCTTTGCATCTTTAGTGCTTTTTTCTCAAGCGCGGATATCGTTTATGGAGTAGTAGACAAAGATCGTCTGCAAAGAAATATTAATAAAGGCATTAAAGTTCGAAGATCTAAACTTGCTTTAAAAATTGCAACTGAATTTGATTTCACCATTTCCTCTATTCTTTTTGGCAACAATGTTGTTAACATTGGAGCTTCCACTGTCGTCACTTTAATTGGCGTGGGAATCGCTACTCAAACTTCGAGTGGAAACCTCGCAACAACGCTTGCCCCTATTATTTATACCATTTTCATGATTATCTTCTGTGAATTTTTCCCAAAAGCAATTGGTAAGAGATTTAACTTTTCATTAGCTTTGCTATTTGCTTATCCTCTTACCTTCTTTAAATACCTAACATTCCCTATTGTTTGGCCAATTTCTAAAATCTTTGCTTTGTTTGGGAAATTATTCCAAAAAAAATCCAAAGAAGAAGATATTATCGATGAAGAAGTTTTAACTGAAATGGTTGACACTATTGAAGAGTATGGTGAATTGGAAAAAGACGAAGCTGAACTTGTTCGCTCGGCAATTGATTTAAATGATATTGAGGCCTATGAAATAATGACCCCTCGTGTTGATGTCTTTTTCATAGATGTCGAAGACGATATTAACGAGATATTAAAAGATGGAGACATTTTTATTCACTCACGCATTCCTGTTTTTCAAGATACAGTTGATAATATCATTGGCATATTGCCTATTAAATTGCTATTAAAGGCCTATTTAAGAGGTGAAACTATCGACATTAGAAAACTATGCTACGAACCATTGTTTGTTCCTCGCAACCACCAAGTTATGGATTTATTAAGAGAGTTTAAAACCTCCAAAATCCATATTGCTGTCATCAAAGACGAATATGGCGGAACCGAAGGTATTGTCACCATGGAAGATATCCTGGAAGAGATTGTCGGTGATATTTTTGATGAAACGGACGAAATTGAAGAGGAATATGTTGAACAAGGAAACGGAAAGTTTGTTGTCGATGGAGCGATGAATATCGATGACTTTTTCGACCTCATCAATTTTGATGAAGAATACGAAACTGACTACGCTACGGTATCTGGATTGTGCCAAGATATTTTAGATCGCTTTGCGAAAGTTGGAGATGCTTTTGACTTTTTCCATTATACTTTTATTGTCTTGGAAGCTGATCAATACACCGCAAGAGAAATTATGGTGATTGACAATAATATCAGCGATAAAGACAAAGAAGAGGAAAAAGAAGCCGTCAATGAAAAAGATTAATCGCTACATTAGAGATAATTTAGTTAGTCTTGAAGGAAAAAAGGTTATTGTCACTGGGGCCAATAGTGGAATTGGTTTTTCTATTTGTGATGTTTTGCTTTTTAAAGGTGCCCAGATTGTCATGGCGTGCCGCAATATGCAACGCGCAGAAGAAGCCAAAAATCTTTTAATACAACGGCATCCCAA
>JAEZSD010000012.1 GCA_023422095.1 Bacillota bacterium | reverse complement strand
CGGCGAATCATTGAATGAAGTGAAGAAAAGAATGAAAAACGCTCTTAATAGTGTTCTTTTATTAACAGAAGATAACCAAACTTCTCTTGTTGTTTCTCATGCGACTGCTATTTGTTCCTATTTGTTGAATTACTGCCACACGGACGTGGTGGACCCTCAAAGAAGAATCAGAAGAATAACATATGAGGAAAAGATTATTTTGGAAGGGAACATAGAACCTTTAGATGGATTTGTTTTAACTTTTGAGAATAATAATTTAAAGAGCATTCAATTTTTGAAAAATGAATAAAAAGATAATAATCATTGTTTTAGTCTCGAGTTTTACTGCCGTTTAGCATTAATGGTGGCTATTCCCTTCACTGTTCTTGACATAAAATCTAACCAAATTGGTAACGACTATTCTTGCTTTTTAAAGGGCCCTTTTTACTATCTAGTTTACCCGGTATGCGTATTAATTTGAAAAAATGGTTTACTCAGTTTAAAATCAAGATTAAGTATTGGCTTTTCAGCATTACTTTTAGGAGAAACCTATGAAATTAAGCGACATCACTTTTAGAAGTCTGCAAGAAGTAAATTCGATGCCTCGTTTTGACCTTGTTAGCCCCCCTCGAAAGGTGTCATGGTATCTCAAGCCTCTTACTTGGTTATTAGCTTTCCCTGAAACAATAGCGACAAAAGCAAAAGTTTTTAAGCACAATATGAAAGAAGTAGAAGGGCCCTACCTTCTCTTATGCAACCATAATAGTTTTCTTGATTTTAAAATTGAAGTGAAAGCAATATTCCCAAAATTCGATAATTATATTGTGGCTGTTGATGGTTTTATTGGAAGAGAAAAATTACTGCGTAATGTTGGATGTTTTGGCAAAAGGAAATTCGTTTCTGATGTGCGAATTGTCCGTAACATCATGCATAGTTTGAATAAGAACAAGTATATATGTGCAATCTACCCTGAAGCTCGTTATTCTCTTGTTGGGACAACCGCCATTATTCCTGATAGTCTTGGCAAGATGGCAAAAATGCTTAAAAAGCCTGTTGTCACATTGATTTGTCACGGCGATCATTTGCGACAACCAGTTTGGAATTATTTATATAAAAGAAAATTAAAGACTACTGCTGACATGACTTGCATTGTTTCGGAAAAAGAAATCGAAACATTAAGTGTTGAAGAAATAAACAATCGTATTCGCGATGCTTTCCAATACGATGACTATGCCTATCAAAAAGAGAACAATATCCACATCAAATTCAAAAATCGAGCGGCTGGTCTTCATAAAGTATTATACAAATGTCCAAATTGCTTAGATGAAGGCAACATGCACAGCGATGGGATTAAGTTGTGGTGTGATCATTGTCATAAAGAATATGAGATGACTGAATTAGGCGAACTTCAAGCCACTAGTGGTAAAGCTGACTACTCGCACATTCCCGATTGGTATGAATGGGAAAGAGCGGAAGTCAAAAAAGAAGTGGAAGCCAAGACTTATCAAATTGAAACTGAAGTTGAGATCGATTCATTACCCAATAGCTCAGGATATTATCGCCTTGGTAAGGGGAAGTTAATTCATAATCTTGATGGGTTTCATCTCGACGCTATTTTTGAAAATGGCGAAGAATTGCATATCCATAAAACTGCTCTAGAAAACTATAGCGTTCATGTTGAATTCGATTATTTCGGCAAAGGCGATGGAATTAGTTTTTCTGATAATGATGATACCTATTATCTCTTTCCTACTGACAAGAGATTCCCCGTTACAAAGGTCCACTTTGGAGTGGAAGAAATCTTTAAGCTCCTCCCCAAAAAGACCAAGCTTACTTTTTAATTAATTTATTAATCATTTTAAAAACTTTAAGTTAGATAGTGTGCAATTGTTAATGAACTATGTTAACATTAACCGTCTTTTAAAATGCCCGCTTAGTCAGTTACTAAATGCGAGTCTTGATTAACTGACTAAGAAGGATACCTATAATGCAATTTTCACAATTTAACATCACTAGTCTTATCGAAAAGGCTATTAACGAATTAAAGTACACTTTACCAACACCTATTCAAGAACAAGCCATTCCACCTTTGTTGAATGGTTTTGATATGTTAGGAACAGCTCAAACAGGTACGGGAAAAACCGCTGCCTATTCTATTCCATTACTCCAAAAAATTGTCACTGACCGCACCCAATTTAACTCGCCAGTATTGACTGGTTTAATCATCGCCCCAACTAGAGAATTAGCAGCTCAAATCGGCGCATCCATCAAGCAATATGGAAGATACTGCAAAGTCAAAGTCAGCGTCGTATTCGGAGGAGTATCCAAGGGACCACAAATAACCAATATCAGAAATGGCATCGATATTCTCGTCGCAACCCCAGGTCGATTATTGGATTTGGTTGATTCCAAAATTGTTGATTTAAGCAAAATCAATTATTTTGTGTTAGATGAAGCTGATCAAATGCTTGATATGGGATTTTTAAGAGATATCAAACGTATAATTTCAAAACTTCCAAAAACCCGACAGACAATGTTGTTCTCTGCGACAATGCCAAAAGAAATTCTTTCCTTAGCCGAAAGTTTACTCACAAAGCCAGTTCGCGTTTCCATCGGTAGTGTTGAAAGTCCTCTCGATGCGATTTCTCAAACTCTATATCGGGTTGAAAAAAGCAACAAAGCCGATTTATTAATTCACTTGCTCAAAGACGAGACAATTTCATCGGCCTTAGTATTCACTCGCACCAAAAATGGAGCGAATCGCTTAACCAAAAAATTAATTAATCAACCCTACAAAACGGAAGTCATTCATGGTAATAAAAGTCAAAATGCTAGAACAGCAGCATTGACAAGCTTTAAGAATCACACTAGTCGGGTGATGATAGCCACCGATATCGCCGCTCGTGGATTAGATATCAGCAAAATCTCCCATGTTTTTAATTTTGATATGCCAGAAACACCGGAAACCTATCTTCATCGTATGGGAAGAACGGGAAGAGCAGGAGAAGCGGGTATTACCATCAGCTTCTGCTCTAATGAAGAGTTAAATCTGTTAAAAGATGTGCAAAAGCATATCGGAATGGAAATACCTCAAAAGAAATCGCCAATTGTTTTTTCTAAAAAAGAGGATACAAACCAGGCTCCTGTTTCCAATGAGAACAAGCCATCTTCTCACAATAGACCAAATAGACGTCGCTATTAATCAAATAAATTAAGTCCCTTTGTCTCGATGTTTCATTGATACCAATTGGGGCTTTTTATATACTTTAGTTATGAATATAAAAAAACTAACATATCAGTTTGAAATCAATAAATACGCTAACTGGTTTTCTGCTAAGTGGGGCATTCCTGTTGAATTATATGTTGAGAGTATGAAAGAATCGCTTTTAAAAAAGAAAGCTGTTCCCTCTTGGTTTTTGGCGTTCGACAAAGATGTAATTATGGGAGGAATCGGGATCATCGCTAATGATTTTCATGAACGAGCTGATTTAACTCCCAATATTTGTGCTTTATACGTTGAACAAGCATATCGAAATAAAGGAATTGCGGGAAAATTATTGAAAAAGGCTTGTGATGAATGCCTAAAATCAGGCATTGATACAGCTTATTTAATTACTGACCACACTAATTTTTATGAGAGGTATGGATGGACTTTTTTCATTATGGTTAAAAATAGTTATGAAGACTCCTATGGCCGCCTATATATTAAGAAATTGGATAGCAAACAAAGTTATAAAGAAAGAGTTTATGACTATCTCAAACTAATTCCTCAAGGCCGTGTCTCTACTTATGGTGATGTCGCGGAATATCTTGGTAACAAGAAATTAGCAAGAGTGGTGGGGAATATTTTGCACAGCAATCCTGATCCAATCGGGCAACCTTGTTTTAAAATAGTTAATAGGAAAGGCAAATTAGCTATTCATTTTGGTGATGGAATTGATATTCAAAGGCAAAGGCTCAAAAATGATGGGGTTGAAGTGATAAATAATCAAGTCGATTTGAAAAGGTATCACTGGTGTATTAAAAATAAACAATAATTTCCCTTATAAAATTTAATAAAAGCACTTTGATAGAAAAGTGTTTTTTTATATGCAAAAATAAAGATATTAAGGAGATAAAATTATGAATTATCTTATTATCTACGCTCATCCATATGACAAAAGCTTTAACCATGCGATATTGGAAACATTGATTAAAACCCTAAAAAACAAAAATCACCAATACGAAATCATCGATTTATATGATGACAAATTTAATCCAGCTTACGATGCCATTGAACTCAGCCTTTTCTTTTCTGGAAAAACCGCCGACCCATTAGTCTCTAAATATCAAGAAATGATAAAAAAGGCCGACCACATCGTCTTCATCTTCCCCGTCTGGTGGAATGATTTACCAGCTATCGTTAAAGGATTCATCGATAAGGTTATGAAGAAGGACTTTGCCTATATTTTCACCGCCAACGGACTTGAAGGAACATTGACATACATTAAAAAGGTCTATATTTTTACAACTGCTTCTTCAACCCAATGGTTCATTGAATCATACGCTGGTGACGCCATTAAAAAAACCTTTATGAATGCCACTTTGAAACAAATTGGTATCAATGATTCTTCTTGGCACCACATCAGCTTTACAGAAGCCGACACCCTTGAAAAAAGAGAGACCTTCCTCACTAATATCGCTAACATAATTGAATAATTAAACTAATAAAAACATTCCTATTTTCCACAATTGAGGGAATGTTTTTCTTTAAAATATCTTAATTATTACCAATTGATTATTTCATTTTTCGAAAATGAGTTATAATTTAAAAGAAAATAGAAAGGTAACAAATTATGTACTGTCCCAAATGTGGAAAAATCATCGATGATAATTCATCATTTTGTCCCTCCTGTGGTGTTGATACCGCCCATGGCGAACTCGTAGCGACGAAGAAAGAGACTAAATCTGTCTTTGCTTCTATTGCTGTTGTCTTCTCATTAATCAGCTTTGTCTGTTTAATTATTTCATTCTTGTTAGGTTATATCGTTAAAGATTCATCAGCCATAGCTTTTAACATCTTTGCGACAACATTCCTTATTGCTTCGTTTCCCTTCTTTGTGATTGCTTTGGTCAAAAATATCTTTAACAAAAAATCAATACTCAATTCATTGTTGGCCTTAGTATTTATTGTTGTGGCCTTTATCTTTTGCTTATTCACTTCTGGTTCTTTAGTTACGGTAGTGAATTTTGTGGGTGATGATCCTCACTCATTCTACCTATCGGTTCTTTCAATGACTTTAGCATTAGATATCTCTGCGATAATCTTCGGTGCTATTTCCATTAATCAGAAATAAAAACCCTTAAAATAATGATTTAAATAGCAAACGTATTGTTTGCTATTTTCTTTTTCTCCATCTTTATTTATAATAAAACTCAGTAAACGGGAGTAGCTTTGTTAGTGACCGTCAACACGATAGAAATATCCGGAAACTAACCATGGTTCATGAGCGAGACGAATACTACTTTATTTGTAAGGAGTAATTGCCTATGTTTGAAACAAAAAGCGCAAACGAAGTTGCCCAAGAATTGAGTGTTAATCCCATCGAAGGATTGTCATCAGAAGAGGCTAGCAAACGCCTCGTTTCTTATGGCTATAACCGCTTAGCGGAGAAAAAGAAGAAATCGCTTTTAGCTGTCTTCTTCTCTCAATTCAATGACCCGATGATCTATATTTTGTTAGCGGCGGCTCTACTGAGCTTAGCCATATCTTTATATAGTTTCTTCTCCCCTGATTTTATTGAAAAGCCAAGCGTTCTTGAGATTATTTCTGATCCTCTTATCATCCTCTCTGTTGTTGTCTTAAACGCAACGATTGGAACAATTCAAGAGGGCAAGGCGGAAAAATCGCTCGAAGCTTTGAAAAAAATGTCTTCCCCTACCTGCGTAGTGAGAAGAGATGGCAAGATTAGCGAAATCAGAGCCGAAGAATTAGTTCCTGGAGATATCGTTATTCTTGAAGAAGGACGAACAATTCCCGCTGATTTACGTTTAATTCAATCGATAAATTTAAAGACTGACGAATCATCTTTAACCGGTGAATCTTTACCTGTTGAAAAGAATGCTCAGTTTGTTTTTACTGAGGAAGTTGGAGTGGGTGATCGAATCAACGCCGCCTATGCTTCCACCCCTGTTGTCTATGGTCGTGGTGAAGGAATTGTTACCTCTACTGGCATGAATACCGAAACTGGCAAAATTGCCAAAATGCTTTCTGAAGATGAGAACGAAATCACTCCTTTGCAAAAGAAACTTGCTGGTATTTCTAAATTACTTGGCATTTTGACAATCATCATTGTGGTTGTGATTTTTGGTATTCAAATGATTGGACTTATCTTCCATCCCGGCAGCAACTGGGTGGTTACCATGATTGACGACTTTATGCTAGCTATATCCTTAGCTGTCGCCGCTATTCCAGAAGGACTACCTGCGGTTGTTACCATCGTTTTAGCCCTTGGTGTTCAACGAATGGCAAAAGCCAACACCATCGTTCGCAAACTTCATTCAGTTGAAACTTTAGGTGCTGTCTCAGTGGTATGCTCTGATAAAACTGGAACTTTAACGCAAAACAAAATGACGGTTGTGCGCGCTTACATGAATGAAAAAATGGTCCAAGAAGAAGAATTAGGAAGTGAAGAACTCCATCTTCTCTCTGCTGGATTATCTCTTTGCAGTAATGCTTCAACCGATAATGGCGTCTTTGGTGATCCCACCGAAGTCGCTCTAGTCGAATTCGCGAATCGCCATCAACTTCGCAAAGCGCTTCTTGAAGAAAAAGCCCCTCGAATTGATGAATATCCTTTCGACTCTGTCCGGAAAATGATGTCGACCAAGCACCGCTATCAAGACGATGATATCATCATCACCAAAGGCGCTTTAGATTCTATCTTAAAAGTAACGACACAAATATATATTGATGGTAAGGATCGTCCTATTACTAAAGATGATGTTAAAAACATTCTCAAAGCTTCAGATGATATGGCCCATGATGCTTTACGTGTTCTTTGTTTAGCTTATAAGAAATCATCCTCTTTAAGCGAAGAAGATCTTGTCTTTGTCGGTTTAGTGGGTATGATTGATCCACCTCGTCCAGAAGCTAAAGAAGCTGTTGAAATCTTTAAAAAGGCCGGTATTACAACCATTATGATTACCGGCGATCACAAGACGACGGCTCTAGCAATTGCTAAACAATTGCATATTGCCGAAGACGATTCACAAGCAATGTCTGGCGATGAAATTGATTTATTAACCTTTGAAGAATTACAAGAAAAGGTGAAAACGGTCCGTATTTTTGCTCGTGTTTCACCGGAGAACAAAGTCAATATTGTCAAGGCTATCAAAGCCAATGGAAATATCGCAGCGATGACCGGTGATGGTGTTAATGACGCTCCTTCACTAAAAAGTGCGGATATTGGCATTGCGATGGGTATCACGGGCACGGACGTTGCTAAAGGTGCTGCGGACATGGTCCTTACCGATGATAATTTCGCAACTATTGAAAAAGCTGTCTCAGAAGGTCGCAGTATTTATAACAACATAAAAAAGACTGTTGTTTTCTTGCTTGGTAGTAATATCGCCGAAGTGTTAACGATGTTCGCTATTGTCTTGATAACATTCATTGGTGCGGTGATTAAAGATCCGATTCTATCTGCACTTCCTGTCCCATTACTATCTGCTCATATTCTCTTCGTTAACTTAGTTACCGATTCTTTACCAGCTGTTGCTTTAGGCGCAGATGAAAAGGAAAAAGGCATAATGAATGATAAGCCCAGAAATCCAAAAGAATCTCTATTTGCTCACGGCAGTATCTCATTGATGCTTGGTTATGGGCTATTGATTATGGCAATTACATTGGCCGCCTATTTCTTAGTGCCTTTTGTTGAACCTTCCGTGGATAAAAATTGGGCTTCAATTATTACTGCGCTTGTAGAAAATGATACCATTAGGATGAAAGCTCAAACCTCCGCTTTCTCAGTTTTAGCCATTTCCCAACTCTTCCACATGTTTGGCATGACTTCAATCCGTAAGTCAGTCATTCATAACTTTAAAAATAAGAACTGGCTTTTGTGGGTAGCGTTTGGTTTAGGAATTGCTCTTCAATTCGCAATCGTCGAAACTCCTGGAGTTAATACCTTCTTTAAAACCTATCCTTTAGACCTCCCTCATTGGTTATTGGTTCTTGGTTTAAGTCTTGCCCCAATCGTGGTCCACGAGATTGTCGCTTTGATACTATTTATCACTCGCAAAGCGAAAGAAAGAAAAATTTCGCGGTAAAAAAATTAATTTATCGCTTAAAAATCGTTGCAAGTTTATTTCAATTTGCATATTATATTTAAGCGATTAAGTTGCCGACTTAGCTCAACCTGGTAGAGCAACTGAATCGTAATCAGTAGGTTGTAGGTTCAATTCCTATAGTCGGCACCAAACCCTGGGTATTTAGCTCAGCTGGGAGAGCATCTGTTTGACGTACAGAAGGTCGGGGGTTCGATCCCCTCAGTACCCACCATGTTGTGATTTAAGGTTCGAAGTTAATCGAGCCTTTTTTCTTTGAAACTCTTGAAGTGGGGACTTTTTCTTTTTGATACTTTGTGCTTTAATTATTTCAATGCATGCGTAGTTCAGTGGTAGAACGTCAGCTTCCCAAGC
>JAEZSD010000009.1 GCA_023422095.1 Bacillota bacterium | reverse complement strand
AATAAATCATAGGCACTCTTAACCTGGTTACCCTCTTTGGCGGCAACAACTCCGACGTAGACATAGTAATTGGATTTATGGACTAGCTTTAATCCGTGAGTGTTGATAAGAGTAATCGAATTAGCGTTTTCACTATATTCAACAGCTTGAACTTCAACAATTCTCTTGTCATATGCTCGGAGAGCACCTTCTAACTCATGGAGCTTTTTAATCTTATCATCGAGAGGAATAAGAGCTAAATCTTTATTAAAGTTGTTAATCTTTGTGTATTTTTCACTGCCTTTGAAGATGAAAACTGGATCTTCATTCTCAATTACCTTAGCGTTGGCGACGATTTCTTTGACCAAGAAAGCGGCTTTTTCAGCATTCCAAACATCGCAAGTGGCGGTGCCGAATTTGCCTTTGTAGGAGCCCCGAGCAATAATGGTATAACCATTATTTACTGAGTTGTTGTCAATTTCTCCATGAAACAAGGAGATTGAAACCTCATACTTTTGACTGATGTATAATTCTGCTTCTTGAATACCAGCTTCTTTAGCGAGAGCAAAAAACTTATCGTATTTCATTATTTTAATTCTCCTCCGCGACCGCCTACGGTCACTTCGCTAATGCGAATGGTGGGTTGGCCAACATTGGTTCTAATTGAACCAGAAGAGGCTCCACACATTCCTTGGCCTAGAGCCAAATCATTACCGACCATATCGATTTTCTTAAGAATTTCATCACCATGACCGATTAATGTGGCACCTTTAACAGGTTCGCAAATCTTGCCATCGCGGATGATATATGCTTCAGAACAACCGAAGTTGAATTCACCAGTAGAAGGATCAACAGAACCACCATTGAAACCAACAGTGTAAATTCCTAATTTAGTAGCAGCGATAATTTCTTCTGGAGTCGATTTACCGTTAGCAATATACGTATTGCTCATACGTGATGTTGGGCAATAACGATAATTCTGACGGCGGCAAGCACCATTTCCAGAACGGCCCATGCGGCGTCCATTAAAATCATCAATCATATAATCCATCAATTTACCATTTTTGATGAGCACTCTCTTTTCTCCGAAATTGCCTTCATCATCGATATCGATGGAACCCCAAGCTTGTGGGATGGTGCTGTCATCAAGCGCGGTGACAAGGGGAGATGCAATCATCTCACCGACTTTGCCGCTAAAGCAAGACAAACCTTTTGCGACTGAACTAGCTTCAAGAGCGTGACCACAAGCTTCATGGAAGAGGACTCCGCCCCAACCATTACCAATCACAACTGGCATTTTGCCTGAAGGGCATTCTTTGGCAGTTAACATTTTTAAGGCAGTTTCAACTGTCTTCCTTGCTAACTCAACGACATCAACTTTTGATTTGAAATAGCTGATATCTTGTTGACATCCTGGACCTTCAAAGGCAGTTTCGAAACCATTTTGATCGGCAGCGATTACATTAAAGACTAAGCGACCAAATTCACTATCTCTTTTGAACCATTTTCCTTTGGAATTAAAAACAGCAACAAAACGATGGTTGTTGATGAAATAAGAGAGATATCGAACGATTCTTGGATCCTTATCTTTTTCGATTTCGGCAATGCCCTCTTTTAGTAGAGCAATTTTTTCTTCTCGGGAAATACAATCATAACTATTGGTGACCGTATTACGATTCTTACCGCGAATCATATCGAGTTTTGTCACCGTAATCAATCGTTCAGAATGGAAAGATTTATTTAACGAACTGGCTAAATCTAACAATCCTTTTTTCGATAAATCGTTGGTGTAGCCATACACACATTGATTTTCCTTTAACAAACGAAGACCTACACCACATGCGGAGCCAGAGGTAGATGTTTCCACCTTCCCGTTTTCTAATGAAGTTGTATAGTAGGTGCTATCTTCAAAGAAAATTTCTGCATAATCCGCCCCAGTGGACAGAGATTCGTTTAAGACATCAATGGCTAATTTTTTGCTGATCATCTTAATGACCTCCTAAATAAAAAGTGTCTTGATTATATCATAGACACCCAAAAAAACATTAAATTATCTTACTTATTTAAAAATCTTTTGATTGCTTTGAAAGTTTCAACTGATAAATCATGTTCAATTTTACATGCATCTTCTCGAGCAATTTTTTCATCTACACCTAAAGTGACGAGCCATTTAGTTAATAAAACGTGTCTTTCGTACATCTTAGAAGCGATTTCCTCGCCTTTTTCAGTCAGCAAGATAAAACCATCTTGAGATATAGTGATGAATTCACTTTCTTTGAGCCTTTTCATCGCAATTGAAACCGATGGCTTTGAGAAATGCATATCGTTAACGATATCAATGCTTCTCACATTTCCTTGCTTGTTGCGTAAAATAAGGATTCGTTCTAAATAATCTTCACCAGATTTAAATAATTCCATGAACACAATATAGTTAATTTCTTTCCTATTTGCAATTTGCGTGTTTACAAATTTATACGCAAAGGGATGCTGAAAGTTTATAATTAGGCTAGCAAAATTGAGTGCGCATTTACATTAAGGAGAAAAATATGAACAAATTTATGAGAATGGCCATTGTTGAAGCGAAAAAAGGTATTCGGGCTGGTCATGGAGGACCTTTTGGAGCTGTTGTAGTAAAAGATGGCGAGGTTGTTGCTAAAGGCCACAACCAAGTTCTAAAGAATAATGATCCGACTTGCCATGGTGAAATGATGGCAATCCATAAGGCTTGCAAAAAGCTCGGAACATTTGATTTGTCTGGTTGTGAAATTTACACTACTGGAGAGCCATGCCCAATGTGCATGTCTGCTATACTTTGGGCAAATATTGAAAAAGTTTACTATGGCTGTAATATCATTGATACCGAGAACATCGGATTCAGAGATGCTAAATTCTATAAAATGCAACAACCAGGCGAAAGAGAAAAACTTGTCATTGAGCTAGATAGAAAAGCCTGTTTGAAACTTTACGAAGAGTACAAGAACATCTCGGGCCATCAAATTTACTAAATCAAAAAAATAAAAAGTCGCGCAAGCGATTTTTTTATTAATTAATTGAAATATTTGAAGATTTCTATAAAATGTTAGGAGTTTATGGAATTGTTTTGGGTAACCTTTCTTGAAGTAGCACTTATTGGTCTTGGTCTAGCTATGGACGCTTTTGCAGTTTCTGTCTGCGATGGAATAACCATCACCGAATTATCGAAAAGAAAAGCTTTAGCCATCGCTTCTACATTTGGATTATTGCAAGGGATTATGCCGGTAATTGGTTATTTTATTGGTAGCTTGTTTTTTAAATACATTGAGAGTTTTGATCACTGGGTTGCTTTTATTCTCCTTGGAATCATTGGAGGCAAAATGCTCTACGATGGAATAAAGAGTCTCATCAAGTGCGAGCTGGCAGTGCCAAAACCATTCTCTTACAAAGCAGTATTTATTCAGGGAGTAGCGACTAGCATTGATGCTTTGATTATCGGGATAACACTTTGTTCAATGACAATGGGGTTAACTGCCAACGGTTTCGATTATTCCATTTTTGTTGAAGCTGGAATTATTACGGTTATCACTTTTGTGTTGTGTCTTATTGGAGTGATCCTCGGGAAATGGATATATCATCTATTGAAATGTAAATACGCCATTGCCGAAGTCATCGGTGGAGTAATACTGATTGCCATTGGCTTGAAAATACTTATAGAGCATCTTATTTCTTAAATAAAAATATAAACAGGTCGATAAAAATAAAATATTGAAGAATCTTAGCAATAGTTTTTGTGGCTCAATCTGCAATTCTCTTTGCCTTATATCTTTATGTGCTTGTAAAAAAAACACCAAAGTGTTAAGTTATTGATAGTTTCATATGTGCATATCACACATTTCTTACGAAATTTTGTAATGTATGTCCCAGGGGGATATTTTTCTTTTTTTGGGACATTAGGAGGAAAAAACTATGTACAAAAGTCCTTATTTG
>JAEZSD010000049.1 GCA_023422095.1 Bacillota bacterium | reverse complement strand
CAATAACTCCGGAATGAAAAAGATTGCTGATATCTCTCTTGGAACCTATGTTTTCAATCGCGTCACTTTTGAGAAAATTTTGAAAATCTCCCGCGATGTTTCTCTTCTTTATGGAATTAGAAAAATGGTCAGATACTGCATTGATGAGAAAATGCTGTCTCTTTTTGCTTGGGAATTTTCGGGATTCGTAGCTCCGATTCTAAGTTTATCTGATTATGTCAATCAGTCTTTGAAACTTCTTGATTATTCATCCCGCTCCCAACTATTTTTGGAAGATTGGCCGATTTACACTGTTACCCATAATACTCCACCAGCCTTATATGGACCAGACGCTGATGTCAAAAACAGCTTTATCGCCAATGGCTGTATCATCAAAGGGAAAGTTCGCAATTCAATCATTTCCCGTGACGTAATCATCGAAGAAGACACCTATGTTGATAATTCAATTATTTTTACCAAGTCAGTCGTAGGAAAAGGAACGAAGGTCAACAACGTTCTAGCTGACAAATATGTGAGAATGTTTAAGTGCCATGATGTCAGTGGTGAACCAGATTGTTTTTTGTTCATTGAACAAGGAGCCCATATTTAATGAAAATTGTAATGGTTGCCAGTGAAGCGAGACCTCTATGCAAAACGGGAGGTTTAGCCGATGTCGTCTATTCCTTATCAAAAGAACTCGCTGTGATGGGCGAAGAAGTCTTCATCATTTTGCCTTATTACCGGTTCATTAAGCATAATTCTAAACATTCCGTTAAAAAGGTATGCTCTTTTGTCGTTCCTATGTCTTGGAGAAGCGAAAGGGCCGACGTCTACTCCACTTACGATAGTGGAATTACTTATTACCTAATTGATAACACAAGATATTTTGACCGAGATCATTTCTATGGAGACTGGGATGATAATGAGAGGTTTGCTTTCTTTGCTTTAGCGAGTAAAGAACTTCTCTATCATATCTCTTTAATTCCTGATATTATTCACTGCCATGATTGGCATGCGGGAATGATTCCTTGTCTATTCAAAGAGGAAGAATATGCTTCAAATCACTTTAAGAAGACCAAATTTGTCTTTTCGATCCATAATCCAGCTTTTCAAGGCATGATGCCCGAATCAGTCCTGGGTGATTATTTTAATCTTTCAAATACATTGTATGAAAACGGCAATCTTCGTTTTAAAGATCAAGTTTCATCTCTAAAAGCCGGCATTGTCTATGCTGACAAAATTACCACCGTTTCACCTAATCATCGCAAAGAACTACTTTCTCGAGAAGGAGGAATGGGACTCGACAGCATTTTGCCCCTTAGAGAATATGATTTCATTGGAGTTCTCAATGGTATAGATTATCAAGAATTCAATCCCATTAATGATGAAATGTTAATTTATCCATATAATGGAGTGAATATTTTTCGCGAGAAACTCAATAATAAAAAAGTTCTTTTTGAGCAACTACACATCACCGATTTTGGACAACCTCTCTTCGCTCTTGTTTCACGCCTAACGTGGCAAAAAGGAATGGACATTCTTTATCCTGCGGTTGATGCTCTCGCCCAAAAAGGCGCCAACATTATTTTGTTAGGATCTGGCGAATATCAATATGAACAAATGCTCGAAAACTTAAGAAATCGTTTCCCTCAAAATGTAGCTGTTTATATAGGTTATAACGATAAACTTGCTCATCAAATTTACGCTAGCAGTGATTTCTTCTTAATGCCTTCACTATTTGAACCATGTGGGCTAGGACAAATGATTGCTCAAAGATATGGGAGTTTACCCATCGTCCGTCGCACTGGTGGATTGAAAGATTCTGTCATCGGTTACGACGGAACGAATGAAAAAGATGCCAATGGTTTTGGGTTTGATGATTTTACCGCTGAGGCTTTCACAAACACCTGTCTTTATGCTTTTGATGTATGGAGAAATTCATCTAAAAAAATGCTTGTAAGAAACGCTTTTAAGACCGATAATTCATGGAGCAAAAGCGCGAAAGAGTATCTTTCTATTTATAGAAATTTAACCAGAACCTTTAAGGAGTAATTATGACTTACGACCATCGTAAAATTGAAAAAAAATGGCAAAAATATTGGGAAGACCATCAGACATTTAAAACTGATGTTTATGATTTTTCTAAACCTAAATATTATGTCCTAGATATGTTTCCCTATCCATCTGGGGTTGGGCTTCATGCCGGACATCCAGAAGGATATACCGCCACTGATATCATAAGCCGCATGAAAAGGATGCAGGGTTACAATGTCCTTCACCCCATGGGCTATGATTCTTTCGGCTTGCCTGCTGAACAATACGCTATTCAAACCGGTCATAATCCCAACGGATTTACTCAAAAGAACATTACTTTTTTTACTAATCAATTGAAAGAGCTTGGTTTCGATTATGATTGGAGCAAACTTATCGCCACAAGTGATCCTGCTTATTACAAATGGACTCAGTGGATATTTAAAGGTTTATTCCAAGACGGCTATGCTAAATATGTCGATATGCCAGTTAACTGGTGTGAAGAACTCGGAACGGTTTTATCCAATGATGAAGTTATCGATGGAAAATCAGAACGTGGTGGATACCCAGTTATTAGAAAAAATCTTAAACAATGGGTCATTGATCAACCTCAGTTTGCTGAGTCACTCTTATCAGGATTAGACAAAATCGATTGGCCGGAATCAACCAAAGAAATTCAAAGAAACTGGATTGGTCGAAGTGAAGGAGCCATCATTTGTTTCAATATCGTTGATTCAAACCAATCTTTCGAAGTGTTTACCACTCGAGCTGACACTCTCTTTGGTGCGACTTATTGTGTCCTTTCTCCCGAACATCCTCTAGTCCAATCTCTTGTCACCACTGAAAAGAGAAGCGAAGTTGAGGAGTATATCTTGAAAGCCAGTCAAAAAAGCGAATTGGAAAGAACTTCCCTCAACAAAGAAAAAACCGGTTGTTTTATTGGTCGATACGCCATTAATCCCGCCAATCAAAAGAAGATTCCAATTTTTATATCTGATTACGTTTTAAATTCCTATGGAACAGGAGCCATCATGGCTGTTCCTGCCCACGATAGCCGCGACTATGCCTTCGCGAAGAAATTCAACCTTAACATCATCCCTGTTTTAGAGGGTGGTGATGTCACAAAAGAAGCATATGAAGGAGATGGAATTCATATCAATTCCGATTTTCTAAATGGCTTAAATAAAGAAGACTCTATTGCGAAAATGATTAGTTTCTTGGTGAAAAACAAAATCGGAGAGAAAAAAGTTAATTATAAATTTAGAGAATGGATTTTCGCTCGTCAAAGATATTGGGGCGAACCAGTTCCAGTCGTGCATCTCAAAGATGGCAGTGTCCACGCCTTAGGTGATAACGAGTTACCACTCGTTTTACCAGAACTAACAGATTATTCCTCACAAAATGGTCAAGCTCCTTTAGAGAAAGCCACTGAATGGAAACAATACGATAAAAATGGCATCAAAGGAATCCGTGAGACATCGACAATGCCAGGAAGCGCCGGGTCAAGCTGGTACTTTTTGCGTTATGTTGATCCAAACAACGACAAGATTTTCTGCGAAAAAAAACTAGCTGATCACTGGCTACCAGTTGACTTATACATCGGTGGTTCCGAACATTCTGTTGGTCACCTTCTCTATGCGAGAATTTGGACCAAATATCTTCACGAAAAAGGATATATTTCTTTTGATGAACCATTCAAAAAATTGTTTCACCAAGGGATGATTTTAGGCGCTAACGGCATCAAGATGGGAAAAAGATTCCCCGAATTCGCCATTAATCCCACTGATATCGTTCAAAAATATGGGGCTGACACTTTAAGGTTGTATGAAATGTTCATGGGACCTCTTGAAGCAAGCAAACCATGGAGCGATCAAGGCGTTGAAGGTGCTCGACGCTTTATCGATAGGGTGTTTCGTTTATTTGCCGAATCAAATAGCGTGGTTAAAGAAGAAGTTCCAGAACTCGACTTTATCTATCATCAAACAGTTAAAAAAGTAACTGAAGACTATGAACATTTGGCCTTTAACACAGCGATTAGCCAAATGATGATTTTCATTAACGAAGTTTATCGAATCAATCGCATTTCTCAGTCTTATGCCGAAGGGATTGTTAAACTTATATCCTGCGTTATTCCTCATGTAGGCGAAGAGTTGTGGGAGATTCTTGGACATTCTGAGACAATCGCCTTTGCTCCTTGGCCAACATATGATCCTCAAAAGATTGTTTCTTTAACAGTTAATATGGCCGTTTCCGTCAACGGAAAATTGAGAGCAACTATCGAAGTTGAAAAAGATCTAGAAGATGGAATTGTTCAAGAATTAGCCTTAAAGCAAGAGGGAGTCATTCGCCACACAGAAGGCAAGACTATCAAAAAAATTATTATCGTTAAAAATAAGATTATCAACATAGTTGTTGTATAATAAAAAAGCACGATACTCACTTAGTGAGATTGTAGCGGAGGTAAACATGAATTTATGTATCGATGTGGGCAATACCACAATCAGTGTTGGTCTCTTTGAAGATAGTCATCTTTTAGACCAATTTTCCCTAGCCGTCGACGTGGCTAAATCACAAGACGAATATTCAGCTTTAATCAAACAACAAGTCGCTGATAGAAATATTGATATCAAACTAATAAAGAACATCATTTTTTCGTCTGTTGTTCCGGTTTTAAACATTCCTTTAAAGGACGCTTTTAAATCAATTTTTAAACATGAATTAATGATTATAGAGCCTGGAATAAAAACGGGATTATCTTTTAAAGTTGATAACCCTTTGGAAATCGGCAATGATCTCATCGCTGATTTAGTCGGGGCAAAGAACATGTATGGTTATCCTTGTATCATCGTAGATTTGGGAACCGCCAGCAAAATCTTATTAATTGATAAGGATGGTTATTTCTCTGCCGCATTAATCATGCCAGGAATCTCTATTAGTGCAGAAAATCTTACAAAAAGAACTGCTCTTTTACCAAGTGTTTCGCTAGAAAAACCAAAATCAGTATTGGCCAAGAACACGGTTGAAGCGATGAATGCCGGTATCCTTTATGGTCATAGCGATATGATTCTCGGCCTGGTTAATCGATTGGAAAAAGAACTAGGTTATTCCACTAAACATATTCTCACTGGTGGTGGGGCCATTTACACCAAGGAAATATTAAAGGACTCCTTTATCTATGATCCCAATATTAACTTGATTGGCTTAAATATTATTATCAAAAAGAATGAGGCAAAATATGAAAAATAAAGTAATATTTCAAATGACCTTATCAGCTGTCATCATCGCTATTATCGCCGTGATGTCATATGTACCTTATGTGGGTTATATTAATTATGGTGTTGTTTCGATTTCTACCATCCACATCATTGTCTTGATTGTCGCTCTCCTTTTTGGATGGAAGCAGGGTTTGGTCGCTGGTATAGCTTTTGGATTTTTTAGTTTGTTAATCGCTCTGACTCGCCCAGCGAGTTCAATTGATTTCGCGTTCGTAAATCCTTTGATATCTGTTTTGCCCCGTGCGGTCTTTGGTCTTGTTTCTGGACTTCTATTTGATTTAATAAGAAGGATTAAACCAATTGAAGTGAGATCAATTTTATATGTGATTACTTCTTTAGTTATGACAATTTTCCACACAGCGTTTGTTCTTTTAATGCTTTGGGCATTTAAATCGACATTGGCTTTTGGAGATAATTTCATGAACGTGTTATATGTAATTATGTCCTTAAATGTTCTAATCGAAATGACCTCAGCAGCGGTTTTAGTGCCTTTAATTGCCTGGCCACTTTCACGTGCCTTCCCTCAATACAATCCTTATCAAATAAGGAACAAAGAACAATAAAATAAATAAAGAATTAGGAGAATAAAGTATGCAAAAAACGTCTATTTATCAAAAATTATCAAAAAATTATCATGAAGATCTATTAGAAAGTCTCACTGCTTTCGTAGCTATTGACTCTGTTTATGATGAGAGTAGTGTCGACGAGAAGAACCCATTTGGAAAGGGAGTTTCTAACGCTCTACAATTTATCGCAGAACTAGCAAAAAAAGATGGTTTTAGAGTAACAAATTATGACAATTATGTTGTCGAAATTATTGCTGGTGAAGGTGATAAGAACATTACCATTATGGCACATGCCGATGTAGTCCCCGCTGGAACTGGTTGGCATCAAGATCCATTCACTGTCACCGAACATAAAGGTGTTCTTTGTGCTCGTGGAGTGGCGGATGATAAAGGCCCCCTGCTCTCTAGTTATTATGCTTTGAAGATGCTTCGTGATCATCATTTATTAGGTGACTATCAAGTGCGTTTTTTAGTAGGTGGAAACGAGGAACGCGGGTCCAAGTGTATGCATCACTATTTCCAAGAACTAAAGATGCCTCAACCAACCTTTGGTTTTTCTCCTGATTCCGATTTCCCACTTATTTATGGAGAAAAAGGAATTATCAATTTTAAGGTTAAAAAAACATTAGATATTAATGGTGTATTTTACATCCATGGAGGAGTAGCAAGTAACTCAGTTATTGAACGATGTGTCGTCAAAATGAGAGATAATCAATTCTTTTTAAGAAAATTGCAAAGTGAGGGAATTGAATTTCAAGTTAAATTTGTTGAAGAAGGAATGGAAGTGGCCTTTATTGGTAAAGCCGCCCATGGTGCTGAACCCGAAGAAGGAATCAATGCTGGAATGATTGCTATCAAAGCTCTTGGTGAATTCTTAGAAGATGACAATCTCAAAATTTTAGCTGAACGCTTTTCCGATTTAGACGGCGCTGGTCTCAAAGCCTCTAACACGAGTGAATCAATGGGACATAACACATTAAATATCGGTTTACTTGATTATGAAAATAATGAGCTATCAATGGTTGTTAACTTTCGGCATGTAAATGGTGTTGATGAAAAAGAACTAATCGAGACTATAAAAACAAATGCCCAACCATATGAAATTGAAGTAATGTCTATTTCTCCTCTCTTATTTTATCCTCTGGATTCGACATTAATTTCAACGCTCCTTTCGGCTTATCAAGAAGAAACAGGCGATTTGGTCTCAAAACCATTAACAACTGGTGGTGGAACATACGCTAAAGAAGCTGATAATATCGTCGCTTTTGGTATGCAATTTTCTGATTGGGATTCGATGATGCACTCACCAGGAGAGCAAGTCAGGAAAGAAGATTTATTCAAGAGTATGGCAATCTACGCCAGAGCGATTGTTGAGTTAGGAAAAAAACTTAATGAGAACTAAATATAAATCTTGGTCCAAACCATATATTGAAGAACATCCTGAAGTCTTGCTTTCCCTTGACCAATTAAAAAGCCTCAAAGGTAGTTTTTCTTTAGAAATAGGAAGTGGCAAAGGAAAGTTTCTCTCCGATATGGCGCAACTCAATCCCGAATTACTTATTGTAGGAGTAGAACGGAATGTGACTTGCGCGGGCATCACATGCAAAAAACTGGTTGAAAACGAGATTTCTAATGCTCGGCTCATGTTGGCTTCTGCAGATGAAATTTTACCCTCAATAAAAGACAATTCAATCTCAGATATCTATTTAAATTTCTCGGATCCATGGCCAAAGAAAAGGCACTTTAAAAGAAGGCTCACCTACGGAACATATTTAAAACAATATTATCGAATTCTTGTTAAGGGAGGAAAACTGATCATTAAGACTGATAATGATGACTTATTTTCCTTTTCTCAAGAGACGCTCAGTGAATCACAATTTAAGGTATTAGAAGTTTTGGAAGACTATGATGGTAAAGCCATTTTTGATGCGATGACTGAATATGAAATATCATTCCGCGAAAAAGGCCAAAAAATCCATCGAATTGTCGCCGTTAAGGAGTAGGTATGTTTGAGAAGTATTCTTTATTTTATTCTTATAAAGTAATTGGAGATGTTTTGTTGGTCGTTTTTAACGAAAAAGCCATGCCCACTTCTTTTATTCAAAAATCTGATATCACAGTCATTTACCACAATAGTGAAATAATTGGTTATAACATCTTTAAAATCAGCAAAATTGTGAAGATAAAAACCAAAGGTTTAATTTACTATCCTTCTGATGTTTTTATCGATATCATTAACAGCATTTTAAGGAATCAACAGCTTGATATACTTGCTCATTATTCTCATAGTGGTTATGTAATTGGGCAAGTGGTAAAACTGGAAAAAGACGATATGCAATTGCGCCCTCATATTGATGTTGGTGGTAAAATATTGCTAGGACAAAGTGTTGCTCACATTAATGAGGGCGACAAAGTAGTGGCTGCCTTGATTGGAGCCAGACTACATGACGGTCAAGAAGTTGAAGAAAAAAGCGTTCCCGCTCAAATTCATATTTGTTCTAATCGCGAACTAAATATTTCGATTGACGATGAGATTTATCTCGTCGATGAAGATGGAGTGGTGGGAGATGACTTTTTCAAGATAGGAGAATGTAAAAAATGATTGAAGTGGAATTAAAAGAAGCCGGAAAAATTGCTCGTTTAACGAATCGAACCTTTCAGTTTGATCCAAAATTAGGGGAAGGGTTTTACTCCGCTAATTATTTTATTAAATCGCAAAAAATTGTAGCGGAAAACGCTCCCGGTCACATAGTGACCATGCAGTGGTTTCAACGACGCGATAATTCTATGCTTTGTGGAGTAGATGAAGCTATAGCTCTTGTTCATACCTTCGCCAAACATCCTGAACTTTTAAAAATTGAAGCTCTTCATGATGGCGATTTAATTCAAGCCTTAGAGCCAGTTTTAAAAATTACTGGCAAATATGAATACTTTGGATTTTTAGAATCCGTTATTGATGGAATACTCGCTCGTCGTTCAAGCGTGGCCACGAATGTTCACGAAGTTCTCAAAGTGGCTGGTAATGTTCCTGTCTTTTCTATGGCTGATCGCCAAGATGATTATCACACTCAAGTCGGAGATGGCTATGCAACATACGTGGCTGGTATTAGAAAAGTTTCAACCGATGCCCAAGGAGCGTGGTGGGGTGGCAAAGGAATGGGGACTATGCCTCATGCGTTAATTCAGGTATGTGGAGGAGATATTTGCAAAGCCTCTGACATGTATTCCAAATCATTTCCCAATGAAAAGGTCACCGCTTTAATTGATTACCATAATAATGTGATTAGAGATTCACTCATTTTGGCCCATCATCTCAAAGAAAATCTTTCCGGAGTGAGAATCGATACATCCAAATCTTTAATTGATCACTATTTTGATGACAAAGATACTTCTGGTTTCGACCCTCACGGAGTGTGCAAGGAACTTGTCTTTGCTTTAAGAGAAGCTCTCGACAAAGAAGGATTCAATTATGTGAGAATCATTGTCTCTTCTTCATTTGATGCTGAAAAAATCAAAGAATGGAGCAAATTAAACGTCCCAGTTAGCATGTATGGAGTGGGAACTTACTTTGTAAACAATATGACTTGTGGATTCACAGGTGATCTCGTTGTCCTTGATGGCAAGCCAGAAGCAAAAGAAGGACGAGCCAATTATAGCAATCCCCGTCTCGAAGAAGTTAAATATCCTATTTACTAAAAGCTTTTAAAAAAAGTAATAAAAAAGAGCCGATCACTTGATTGGCTCTTTTATTGTCTTTATAACTTACGGTTATAGTATTCAACGATTTGTGATTCAACGATGTCTTGTGGTAATTCTTTGCGATCGACTTCGCGGATAAATTTTCCGGAGAGTTTTTCGTGATCGACTTCAACCCAACCGACTTTTGTGGCGAGAGAATCGACAGATTCTTTAATCACTTTTAAGTCGCGGCTGTTTTCTCTAACAGAGACGACATCACCAACTGTGCACAAATAACTTGGAATATCGACCTTTTTGCCATTGACTTCGATGTGTCCATGATTCACTAATTGACGAGCACCGCGGCGAGTACGAGCTAAACCCATACGGAACACGAGGTTATCGAGACGTGATTCAAGTAATTTCATGAAGGCGTATCCGGTAACTTCAGTACTGCGTAACGCAATCATGAAGAGACGACGGAATTGTCTTTCATTGACATCATACATATGTCTGAGTTTTTGCTTTTCAATTAACTGTTTGCCGTACTCTGATGGTTTTCTCTTGCGATCATTACCATGTTGGCCAGGGCCATAGGGACGTTTGGCAATTTCTTTTCCAGTTTCGAGTGTTGAAAAACCCAAACGGCGAGATCTTTTCCAATTTGATCCAGTATATCTCATGATATATTTCCTTCCTTTCCTTATTTTTTTGCAAAATAATGAATAGGAGTGAATTCCTTGCTTCGGGTGTTTGACTTTTCACCATTGAGCTTAGGTTACTTTTTTACTGTCAAACGTCAGACAAGCTGTATTCACATGCTGCATTATATGC
>JAEZSD010000104.1 GCA_023422095.1 Bacillota bacterium | reverse complement strand
TCAAAAAATAGGTCGAGCGCCTATATACGTGTGTACGCGCAGTTTTATTTATAGAGTAGTAAAAATTTGAAAAATAACGTTTTTTTAGACTTTTTTAGCATTAAATAAAATAGTGATTAAAAAATATATGCAAAACGATTGACTTCTTTTCTTTTTATGGTAAAATATGCCCCCGAACGGTAAAAAAGTTCGCTAAAAAGGTTAAAGGAGGAAAGCCCATGAATAAGAATACGAAAACAGCCGGCGTCGCTATTACAACTCTCGGACTTTTATTTTCCCTTTATATGGCTTTTTCAATTGGCAAAGACCCATTAGTTTTTAGCAATGATTCAGATAATCAATACGTCCTAAATTTAGGAAACGAGAAGAACCGATCCAACATCGCTAAAGCTATTTCTAAATCGCCAAACATTGATGGCGCGCCAGCGGATAACCAGACAGGCTTTTTTGACGCTGTTACTCAAGAAGGTAACGTTGTTAAATTTGGCTACAGCAATATTAATTTTTCACCTGATTATAATCCGAGTGCAAATATGCGGAGCTGGGGTACTTTTAGACCAAATTCCACTCTTTATAATGTGACGCCAATTAACGGAATGAGTTCTGTTGAAATCTCTTTTAGTGACACCAATAGTTTAAGCTTAGCCTATGGGTGGATTGATGATGTTTCAGGAGAAATAACTTATGAAGTTGACGCAATCGCTCTTACCCCCGATAATTCTACGTTCAATTTTTATCAGGACGGCCCAGAGGTTTTAAAAATATACAATACCTCCGCTAATCCTGTTGCACTAGCCGACATTGTGATCAACTATTCTTGCTATAATACCATCAATCCATATTGTGTCCCCACAGATGGTGATTTCACATACGACTTTGTTCCAACAAACGAGGAATATGTCATTACTGGTTATGAAGGAAACGACGTTGATGTAGTTCTCCCCTCCAAAATTTATGACGGAGTCAATTCTGCCTATGTTAGAGAAATAGCCGATGAAGCTTTTAAAAATTATTATCTTGAGAGCGTCACGATGCCTAATACAATAACTACTATTGGCGATGATGCTTTCAATAATTGCTCTTCTTTGGAAACAATTAATTTTTCGAGCAACTTAACTGAAATCGGAGAGAATGCTTTTTACGCTTGTGGTCAACTGACTACAGTGAATATTCCGAACAGCGTTTCTTATATTGGAGAAGGAGCTTTTTCTTCCTGTTATTTATTAACCTCAATTTCACTTCCTAATAATTTGCAAAATATCGCCGATGAAACTTTTAAAAACTGCCAATCACTAACGAACATCTCTATTCCCGATAATGTGAGTTCTTTGGGTTCAAATGCATTTCAAAATTGCTACAACCTCACTTCCATTGAGCTATCTGATAATCTTGAAACAATTGGCGACAGCACTTTTGAAAATTGCCAGAACCTCAGCTCTATCGCATTGCCAAATAGCGTGACAACTATTGGCGATGGCGCTTTCAGATATTGCTACAATCTTTCCTCAGCCACCTTATCAAATAATCTTATTTCCATTGGCAACAGTGCCTTTCAGAGCTGCCAAAATCTCAGCTCTATCGTATTGCCAAATAGTTTAACAAGCATTGGCGATAACGCATTTAGAGGATGTGGAGCTTTAACAAAAATTGATATTCCAAACAATGTTGTTTCAATTGGCAAAAATGCTTTTGACAATTGTTGGAATCTCTCAACTGTTATTATTCCCACGTCTCTTCAAACAGTTAGTTCAAACAGCTTCAATAATATCGTTTGGAACGCAAAGTTGTTCTATGAAGGTAGTTCACTACCAAATTCAATCAAAAATTCATTTAATAGTATAATTTCAAAGGTGTACTTTTATAGCGCAACCGCCAACAACGATGGTCGTCACTGGCGTTATGTATCTGGCGAACCAGTTATCTGGTAGAAAAATCATCCCAAGAAAGAATAGCCTTTGGCTATTTTTTTTATTTCCAAAATAATGGATAGATAAAACTTTGGAGTTTTTATAGTCTTTTCATACTAAGAAATACATTTCTTGTATGTCTTGTGATATACTAAATCATATTATTTGGCCCAATTAATAGGAGCAATCAAATTATGAAAAACGAAAAATTAAATGAGATTTTAAAGCAAGCCATCGCGGACATCGAAACCGCTAATACGCTCGATGAAATCAGCGTTGTCCGCAACCGTTATTTTGCTAAGAAAAGTGAACTAGCTTCTCTCGGCTCAATCATCGCCACTTTACCAGAAGAAGAAAAGAAAGATTTTGGCCGCGAGATGTATGAAGTGAAGACACAAATATCTACTGAACTAGAAAAGAAGAATCAATCCATTGCTTCTCTTGAACTAGACAAGAAACTGCAGAGCGAAGCAATTGATATTACGCTTCCCGGAAGAGGCACATCAGTGGGAGCGAGAAACCCTTTCCATGTCATCATTGATGAAATCACAGATATTTTTCTTGGCATGGGATACACCATTGGAGATGGCCCTGAAATCGAAAGCGATGTGAACAATTTTGAATTGTTAAATATTCCGCGCGATCATCCTTCTCGCGACATGCAGGATACTTTTTATATTGATGATAATACTTTGCTGAGGACCCACACCTCTCCAGTGCAAGCTCGAGAGATGCAGAAATCCAAAGGACAACCCATCCGTATTATTTGCCCAGGAAAAACATACCGCCGCGATGATGACGATGCGACTCATTCTCATCAATTCGCTCAAATCGAAGGCTTAGTTATTGATCGAAATATCAATATTGGAAATCTTAAATCCACTCTTGAGTTGTTCTTAAAGAAGATGTTCGGTGAGAATCGTGAGATTCGTCTTCGTTCTTCCTTCTTCCCCTTTACTGAACCCAGTGTTGAAATCGACATCACTTGCGCAAATTGTGGTGGTAAAGGGTGCTCGATGTGTAAAGACACCGGCTATATCGAAATTCTTGGTGGGGGAATGGTTAATCCCCGTGTCCTAGAATTAAATGGCTATAATCCCAAAGAATGGTCCGGATTTGCCTTTGGCATTGGCATTGAAAGAGTAGCGATTCTTCGCTACGGAATTGATGATATTCGCAAATTCTATCAAAATGATGTGCGTTTTCTCCATCAATTCAAAAAGAGATAATCCAAAGAGGTAAATAACCATGTTAGTAAGTATAAAAAATCTAAAACAATTCGTCTCGTTAGATGGATTATCCCCTAAAGACATCGCGGATAAATTAACATTTTCGGGTGTTGAAGTAGAAGAAGTTGTGGCATTGGCTAGCGGCACCGATCTCGTCATTGGCGAAGTCAAAGAATGCGTCGCCCATCCCGATAGCGATCATCTTCATATTTTAAAAGTGGACCTCGGTCCTAAATATGGCATCAGTCAAATCGTATGTGGTGCGCCTAACGCTCGCCAAGGTTTAAAAGTAATCGTCGCTCGAATGGGAGCTAAACTTCCCCAATTAGTTATTAAAGAAGCAAAAATTCGAGGAGTGGCGTCTTCGGGAATGTGTTGCTCTTTACTCGAACTAGGTGTTGATAGCAAATATTTAAATAAAGCTCAGCAAGAAGGTATTGAAGAATTACCTGTTGATGCTCCTGTGGGAGAAGAAAAAGTCTTGGAATATATCGGGTATGACGATGTCATTCTCAATTTAAAAGTATTAGCTAATCGTCCGGACTTATTATCAGTCTTCAATATCGCTCGCGAAATTGGAGCCATATATTCTCGTCCGGTCACAATTCCCGAAATCGAACCCATTGTTGATTTCAAAACATCATTAAGAGTTGGTTCAGACACTAAGTCATGTACCCAATTTGCCGGAAAAGAAGTCCGTGGTATTGTCACCAAGGAATCACCTTCTTGGCTCGTTCAGCAATTAGCTGGTATGGGAGTCAGAAGTATCAATAATATCGTTGATATCGGTAACTATGTCATGCTCATGACCGGTCAGCCTCTTCATATGTATGATGCCGAGAAACTATCTAAAAAAGAACTCATCGCTCGCGATGATTATCAAGGCCAATTAGTCGCCCTTGATGAAAAGACTTATGATATCATTCCTGGCGATATCGTTATTACTTGTAATAAAGAGCCAAAATGCTTAGGTGGAGTGATGGGGGCTTTAGAATGCGCTGTAGACGATAAGACCCGTAACATTTATATCGAGGCCGCTTCCTTTAAGAGTGCCGCGGTTCGTCATACCTCCAATCGCCTCGGCTTAGCTAGCGAATCTTCGACCCGCTTTATTAAAGGCACCAACCATTTCCAAGCAGAATACGTTTTGGAATATGCCTCTAAATTGCTCAAAGATCTCGGAGAAGCTCAGAAGTTCAGCAATGTTGTCGAATATCAAAGCGAAGAAGAAAAAGAAAAACGTATCACTTCTGATGTAAAATACATCAATAATCGTCTGGGCACCAGTTTTACTGGTAAAGAAATCAAAGAAGTCTTAGAGAGATTGCATTTCCAAGTCATGCTAAATGTGACGGGATATTTTGTCGTTACTGTTCCTTCTTGGCGATTAGATATTGCTTCCGAAGCCGATCTTAGTGAAGAAGTCATCCGCCTATTAGGATACGATAAGGTTCCTTCCTTGCTTCCGAAGTTGGATGCTAAGGTCGGAATGCTTACTACTTCTCAGCAGCGAGAAAGGCAAGTTCGTTACTTCTTATTAGATCAGGGACTTGACGAATGTTTAACTTATTCACTGATTAGCAAAAAAGAACAATATTCCTTTAATTTATTAAATAATGAAGAACATTATGCCATTATGAATCCTTTAACGGATGAACACGAAGTGATGAGGACTCATGTTCTTCACAGTCTACTAGAGGTCGCTTCTTTCAATGTCGCTCGTCAAAATAAAAATCTTTCCCTCTTTGAAACTTCCTATGTCGAAAGCAAAGCTTCGCGTAGTCAGCATCTCGCTATTGTCTTATTAGGATTTGATGAGAGACAAAACTTATTGGAGAGAGTCCCTTATGATTTCTTCCATGTCAAAGGCTTACTCGATAATTTAATGTCAATTTTAGGAGTGGACACTTCTAGATATCAATA
>JAEZSD010000081.1 GCA_023422095.1 Bacillota bacterium | reverse complement strand
ACCATAAAGAGAACGGCGAGGGACAAGCCCTATGACCCGTCAGCAACCTGCGGTATGCAAGGTGCTAAAGCTTGAATGATGGGGAAATAAATCTATGAAAAATAGGCCCATCATCCGATGGGCTTTTTATTCCTCTTTATGGCAAAGATGCACAAAGGAGGAACATATATGCACTTTCAAAAATTTGGCAAACTGCCACCCGCACCATACGACGTTCCAGCGCATAGCAGAAGACGTCGCAAACTATATTACAAAGGCCTCGAATATCTCGAAAGCAAAAATCCTGACGAAGAAACCCTTGCGAAGGCTTATCAGCTAATCAAAGAATCGGCAGATATGAATTTTTCCTATGCTCTAAGTAAGATTGGTGAATTTTACCGCTTTGGTCAATTTGTCGATAAAGATTCCAAAAAAGCCAAAGAAATTTTTCTAGACCTAGTCGAGCGCCTTAATCCGACTGCAGCTCTTAATCTTGGACAAATGTATCACGATGGAGACGGTGTTGAAAAAGATTCTAAGAAGGCCGGTGAGTATTTTGAAAAAGCCTTTCTTTATGCCTCACGCGAAGCATACAAGGGCGATTGGCTCGGTCACGATGTCCTCGACAATAAGTTCCTGTTGGTCGATCACGAAATAAACAACGCCATCAAAAAGTATCGTCTTGATCCCATTTGCGATATATGCCACGAAAATGTTTTTGAACAGCGATCATTTACACAATCGCCTTTTAGAGAAATCAGGAAAGTACCGTCACGCATTGAATATCCTGAATACGATGATGGGAAACCGGTTATTAGGAGAGGTTTTTGCTGTGTTAATTGCATGGATGAGTATATTTACCCATTGATGGAGGCGGTGAAAAAAGGACTGGTTAGTGAAAAAGAAATTACTTATTTGGACGGTCGAGACGATATGATGAATGCCTTAAAAATATTTTTAAAGGCTGATTAAAGATGAGTATGGAGGAGCAAAAAATGGAAACTATTGCCGAAATAAAATTAGAGATTCTCCGTTATTTTGACAAGCGAGAAGCCAAAATTAACGGCACAAAGGTCCGGCGTCTGGTGTCATACAATGGCAAACAAGGTTATGTCATTCGCAAAAAGATAAGTGAAAGGACGATTCATAATTTAACTCTTTTAGAAGTTGGACACTGGTTTAGGAAAATGACAGCGCTGCCCCATTATCACACCCCTTATAGTGGCGAACCTTTTTATGGACCGTTCGCATACGATCGATATATTCATCTCGTAGCGAGATTGAAATTAAGACATTTCTTTTTGAATGAAGACACTCAAAGTGAGATTCGCGAGCTTAAAGCACAATATGTTTTTGACGAGACGATGAAAGGCAAAAGCTTAAATTTAGGAGAAATCGAATATACATCCAACCGCTATTGTGGTGGAATTCGCACGGCCCTGAAACTTTTTCGAAAGTCCCATTATCAAGCATTTATTGATTACCCCGTCACGGTTGACATCGATAAGTATAAAAAAGAAGACAAAGTTGAGTTTGTTTTTCTAACAAATAATATTCTTTTTATATCATTTTTGTATAGCGGTCCCCGGTCCATTCGTCATGATCATTATCGCGAAAAAATGAAACTTTTGGCCATCGGGCTCATGAACAAATTCGGGAAGCGCGATAAAGTCTTCATTTACTATTCGAGATATTACCTAGGGTGGTGTCCATTTATCGAGGAATACTCCGGTGAGAAACTATATTCTTGGTTTAGCCAAAAGGTTAAAGAAATGAAAGACATCACTGAGACGGGAAAAATTTATGTCAATTATAGCAATGTCAATTACGACAATCCGAATTTTGACTTTGAAGATGAGTCTGATGAAGATGTCGATTAAAAGAAAAGGAAAAAAACAATGAAACTAGAAAAATTTATAAAATTACACGCCCCTGCTGATGACCTCGATATCATCAGCAAAGATAGAAGAGGACTCTATGACGCGGCGATGAGTTATTTAAATCAAGCCGAAGACAGCAAAAATGATTACAAGGCAGCCTACCCCTTATTAAAAGAAGCCGCCAAGAAAAAGGATCTCTTTGCCATCGCCGAACTCGGCTGGTTTTATCTTAATGGCTACCATGTCAAGAAAGATCTGTCCAAAGCCCACGAATTAATTCGCTATACCTTTGAACGCGGTAATTCCAAAGGCGCCTATTACTTCGGCGTGATCCATCGCAAAGGCAAAGGCGCGCAAACGAATTACATAAAAGCGATTGAGATCTTTAATGTTTCAGCGACATACGCCCTTCGAGAGATGAAATTAGGCGAAAATAGAGGCAAGGACTTTCTAACTCAAATCATCAAATTAAAAGACAAGGAAATAAAAAAGTTATATGAATTGTATAAAAACGATCCCGTCTGTGATATTTGCTTTGTTAACATCTGGGAACAGGTCTTTATGGAAGACTCTATGAACGCTCCTTTTATTCGTCTCTCGCTTCCTCCAGATGCCAATCCTCCAGAACTCTATAAAAGACCCACGGCTAATTCCATCTTATTTAAAGAGGGGCATTATTGTCCTTTTTGCCAAAAAAACTATATCGATAAAATTGAAGAAGCCTATGAGCAAGGCATACTTTCAAAGCACGACATCGAGGCCTTGGCTAAAAGGGATGACCTTTTTGAAGCCTTGCAACCCTTAAGAATTCATTGGATGAAAAGACTCCGAAAAAGTTCACGTTATAAAAGTTTACTCAAGACTTTTTGATGATTATCCAATAAGAATTGATAGTAACTCGTTGTTAGACAAGTATGTTTGCTTTTGGACAATCTAGAAAACATCACAAGTAAGCCCAATCGAGCCGTGTTTGAAGAAATAACGTGCAAAGGAGAGATAAATGAGTGTAAACCACAATAAAGGAAACAATATGATTAAATTGAGTTTAGAAGATTACAAGAAACAAGTAGAAGCGAACTTAACTCAAAGAGTTGGAAAGAAAGAATCCGCTCGTTTGATGGCGCTTTACGAGAGCGACTTTCCAGAACTTTTGGAAAAGAAATTAAGCGTCGTGGCTACGGCAACAGCGCTAATTATGGGTTATTAATATTCGAGACAAAAAAGACCTAATGAAGAATTACATATAAGTAAAATAAAATGCGCTATATCAATATTATCTATTTTTTGAGGAATGACACGTGTTCTTAGCCTTTGACAAAACAGTAATAATTACAAATCAATCGATTCCACCAGACTGCTTTCAATCGTTTCGCGAGGAGTGACGGGCGAATCTAAGTTATCATCATCAAGATTGAAGCCCTGATGATAGTAGGCTGCCCAGATTAATTCTGAACAATACCAGTTCTGGCTATTTGATGAATGGC
>JAEZSD010000067.1 GCA_023422095.1 Bacillota bacterium | reverse complement strand
CATAACGAATGGCACTATGTGACACCCGATAGGGTGAACATAGTGCGTGTTATGGGCTGTTTTTCATTATTTTAAGTCAAATGTTTGAAAAATTTAAAAAATTAATCGGCATTCGTTTTTGCAAGATTTTTGTCAGTAACCAAGTTACTTTATATGTGTTAATCCTCCTCGTTCCCTTTATTTTTCTGAAAACAAAATACGAAGCGTATGCTGTTGATTTTTTTAGTTAAAAGTTATGTTGTGAGCTCCCCAAAATCTACTCTGAGAATATTGAAATTAAAAGTAGGAAAAATACTTAGTTATATTCTTAAATTTATTTCTTTTGGGGTATAGCTCACACAATACCATTTTTAGGAATATTAGTTTTCCTCCTTTTTCATTTGTTGAGTATTCTCAGCAATCTTGAACCAAACTATCAATGTTTCAGCAACTAATCTTAATAGTAAAGATCCAATTACAAAGATTAAAAGAATTTCTCCATTCCCTAACTGAAAATTAAAAATTCTTCCTCCTGTCAATGATACTACAATTATTGCTAATTGTAAAATCCAGTAAAGAATCCTTATCATCCAAGGCGCAATAAGGACGTCAAACATTAAGAACTTCTTCATAATAAATGTATATTAATTCCTACTCGTATGGTTTTTCAGTTACACCCCGTTTTTTTGAGTGGGTTCTAGTCTCCACTTTGAAAGTTCAATTATAATTTTTCTGTCACCTTGGGTGGTCAGCCCGTTGGCTATCGCAGACCGTCTTGGTTCTTTTTTTGTTAAACTTGCCCATAACGGTGGCGGTATGGCCAGTAAGGGATTGCGGAGCGACGTTCCTATCAACCGAGACGAAAGATTGATGCGGGTGATGAACTTCGCATACTTCAGAAACCCTTATTGGCTATACCGCGTGTTGTGTGGCGTAATTATTTTATTATCAAGCTATCTACAGTACTCCGGTGATATCCAATCTTGGGATAAATAAAAAAACGTGCTGAATATATTCCTTTTTTAAGTCCCAAGATATTACTATCAAATGAATAAGTATAGCATGGATTCTCATTTCCAATCCTTATATTTTCCAAATAGTAGAATCCAAGCGGAATAATCCCAATCGAATTGTTAACTAGTACTGGAATATCGATATAATCTTTTAATTTATTGAAATCATTACTGCAAGTCATAGTAATATCCCATCCCTTAACATTAATCAATTCCTGAACTTGACTAACAATATTGCTGTCTTGTTGAGTTATTAAAATGAATGAATAATCGATTTCTTTATCTTCTCCCGACTTGTTAATCACTTGAGTCTTTATAGAATGAACTCCATCATTAAATTTGGTATCAATCCCTAAGTCCAAATAGTCTTTGTTTTTCTTTTTTAAGTCATCAAAGTATTGATTTGATGAGATTTTCAATTGATAGATAGCGATAATAAATCCAATCCCTGTTACAATTATTCCGGCGTATTGACTAATCAAAGATTTTGTCTCATTTGTCCAGCAAGTTGTAAAAATCAAAAGTCCGATTACTATCAAGCAAATCGAAAATACAATTATTAAAATCTTAGTCGTTTTCATGGTGCTGTTTTTTTTATTATGCCACACAACACCCAAATATGTCCAACTCCATTTCCTGTATGTGTAACTCATTGTTCATATTTACGCTTTATATTAAGTTCTAATTCATTAGGATATAAGAGAATAATAAAAATCATCAAGTATGATTAATACACATACAAAAAATCTCCACTTCAACCAATTCCCCATAATTATCAAAAGAATCTTCCAAATAATCGACCATCATCCGCATGCGCAATTCGAGAAAAAGTACACCTTGCGCGCATCAGTATCAGACCATCCGGTTAACATTTCATCCGTAGCATTTTCAGAATACAAAGCTAAAAATATTTTTCAATAAATTTAACTCACACCTGCAATTTTCTTTCATTTTTAATCACTTACCTGCATATTAGCCAAATAAAAATGTATTATATCCCGCTGCAAGTGCCGGTTTTATCACATTCATTAGCAGTAGTAAAAACAATTTAACCACGCCAAACATAAACAATTAAGATTATTTAAACATCAGGAGATTATGTCAGGTCATGACATGCTGCAATATTTGGCAGATATAAGCAATTGAAGCAGTTGCAGGCAAAACAGGACTTGTGTTCAGCGAGAACAGTACCTTGCTGAAGAGAGAACAGGACTTTGCTGAAGACAGATGGGCAACTGGTTCATTCGAGTTGGGCAACTCACGTCAACAAGTTGGGCAACTCGCGCCAACAAGATGGGCAAGCAACAAAAAACCGGGCGGCTTATCGAGGTAAGCCGCCCGGTTCATCAGGGATAAGGGACGAATAGTTTATTTGCTCAGCGTACTGGCCTGTCGGAATTCAACTTTGGCAACCGATTCCTTCAGTTCCTTACCCGGAGAGAACCGGATGTTGACTTTTTTGACTTTCGTAGCATTTACATCCGCTTCGGTTTCGCTGCCTTCAGCACTCAGGGTAAGGTGAAATGATCCCCAGTCGCCCAGTTGTATGGACTGCCCGTTGTGCAGTGCCCGAATCATAATCTTGTGTAACTGCGAAAGTGCCATCTCAGCTTCTTTCGGGTTCAGCGTGGTTTCGTCGGCAATCTGACGTGCTACTTCTTTTTCTTTGAGCATGCCGGTGTTACGGAGCGCCGGATACCATTTGGG